>JBCECD010000015.1:0-17353 GCA_039206745.1 Bdellovibrio sp.
GCTTGATTGAGGCGCTTGAGGCTAACGAGTCCCTGCTTGTGAGCTTTCGCAGCTTCGGTTTTCATTGCGAGCGTGAGGTCAGTTAACCCTCCGGCAACACCGATCACTAACGCGAGCTTCACGAGCCCTAAAACGATTCGCGTGATTAGACTCACAAATACCTCCAATAAGGGTGAGACTCATGTGGCAAGAAAAAGTGGATGAGTTCGCTCGTGAGGGTCTGCGTCTGACTAAGACTTCAGTAAGATTCTACTAAGACAACGACCGTGATTTTCTGTGATAATCCGTGATCGTCGGCTCAAACTGATCTTGCTAACTCGCTGAAACCTTTGGTTTGTGATTTCCCCGACTTAGGGGAATTTTCGTCGCGCTACTGGCTTAAGAATGGCGGAGAGTGAGGGATTCGAACCCTCGAGCCCCGCGAAGGGCTGCCAGTTTTCAAGACTGGTGTATTCAACCGCTCTACCAACTCTCCGTCGACCGTTTTATGGGTTTTGAGGAGAGACTTCAAGTAGTTGTTAGGACTTGACGCGCCTAGGTTGTAAAAAATCGCCAGGCACCTTTTTTTATATTTGGGTGCGGTTTTGCATGTAGGGGCGCAACGCTTGAGGGATGCGGATGCTGCCGTCTTCTTGCTGATAGTTTTCAAGGATCGCAACCAAAGTTCTGCCTACAGCCAGGGCCGAGCCGTTGAGGGTGTGCACGAATTGGGGTTTACCACCAGCAGAGCGGAAACGGATGTTGGCTCTGCGAGCCTGGAAATCCTCGAAGTTAGAGCAAGAACTGATTTCCCGATACGTGTTCTGACCCGGCAACCACACTTCGAGATCGTGAGTCTTAGCCGATCCAAACCCCATATCTCCTGTGCACAGTAACATACGACGGAAAGGCAACTCCAAGTCCATCAAAACCTGCTCAGCATGAGAAGTTAAAGCCTCATGCACTTCATAGGATTTATCCGGATGACAGAACGTCATCAGCTCCACTTTGTCGAACTGATGCTGACGAATCAACCCCTTTGTATCCCGACCCGCACTGCCGGCTTCAGAACGAAAACACGGCGAGTACGCACAGAAACTCTGAGGCAAATCCTTCTCATCTAAAATTTCATTGTTGTAGAAATTCGTAACCGGAACCTCTGCCGTCGGAATCAGATATAAATCCGTTCCTTCCAAATGAAATACATCCTCTTTGAATTTCGGAAAATTACCCGTTCCCAACAAACTGTTACTGTTCACCATGAACGGCGGAATCATCTCCGTATAGCCGTGCTTCGTCGAGTGCATATCCATCATAAACTGGATCAAAGCACGCTCCATTTGCGCCGCCGCCCCCTTCAGAAAAGCAAAGCGCGTACCCGTGGTCTTTCCCGCACGCTCAAAATCAATAATCCCTAAAGCCTCACCCAACTCCCAATGCTCTTTAGCCTTAAAGCCAAACTGCGGAGGCTCACCTACTGTTTTCAAAACCTTATTTTCTTTTTCAGAAGAGCCCACCGGCACAGAGGCACTCGGCTTGTTCGGTAAAATCAAAGCTAAGTTATAAACCTCTTGATCGGCCTCCGCCGCTTTAGCTTCCAATTCCTTTACTTGTGACTTCAGCTTCTCCACTTCCACCATCACCGCAGAGGTATCCTGGCCTTCCCGCTTAAGCTTGCCGATCTCGCCACTGAGTTTGTTCTGATTCGCTTTCGCGGATTCAGCTTGAGTGATCATCTCTTTGCGCTTTTTATTCAGCTCTACGATTTTTTCGAGAATATCCGTCGCAGCTCCGCGATTGATCAAACCCTGTCGATACTCATCAAAATAAGAAGTTCCGTTGTCAGATTTTTTTTCCAGCAGCTTAATATCAATCATGTGGCAGTCCCTTTTTACCTATGGCGCGACAGTTATATACATCTTCAAAAGCATGGCGACAAGAACGCAGATCAAGTCAAAAATCAAAATCTGCCCGATGCTCCAGTTTTTCAAGGCCCGCAAACAAGCCGCCAGAATCACAACTGTTACGAAAATCAGAGCAAATGTTCCATAGTCCATGAGCTCCTGACCGATCAAAGCCAGAACCATTCCCAACATAATCCCTGTTATAAAACGCAAAGTAAAATGAAGCAGTGAGAGCGATGTGGACTTCACACCCTCCTGAGCGCTGTTCGCAAAACCCCTCATCTTATCCCCGAGACCCATTTCTTCCTCCGCTTTTTACTGACCTAACTGTAAGATCTTGCGCTCTATTTCAACACGATCCGGGGCATTTGGCGAGAGTCCTAAATATTTATTATAAGCTTGTGCTGCGGAACGACTATCACCCTTGATCTCATAGATCGCCCCTTGCTCACGATAGATCTCGGCATAACCACTCTCGCGCGAGGCCGCCAGGGCCAGCATATCTTCGGCTACATCCATCGCACCCGACTGGCGATAGCAGGTTGCCGCCTTGACATAGATATCCGCACCCTGAGGGCGTAATTTCATGGCCTGCGAATACTCACCCGCACACTCCGCATACTGTTTGCGAGCCGTATAAACCTCCGCAGCCAAGACATAGGAGTCCGCCACATTGGGGTTTAACTTCTTTTCCAACTTCGCAGAGTCCATGGCTGCCGCAAAATCTCCCAGGGAAAAAGCCGCCTTCCCCACATAGTAATGAGTGCGAGGGTAGTTGGGATTCAACCTCTGCACTCTCTTAAATTGCTGAATGGCTTCTTCAAAGCGATTCGTCTCTAAATAAAGTTTACCAGCCTGAAAGAGCGCCTCACCATCCGTTGGATCTAAAACCGCAGCACTCAAGAAAGCCTTCAAGGCTTTATCATTCAAACCCAAAGCCTTTTCACTTTCACCCAAGCCCAACCACGCCTTTTTATTTCGCGGATCTGCCTCTGTCACGCGCAGGTAAATGAGCTTGGCCTGACTATAGCGATCTTCTGATTTATAAATCTCCGCCAAAGCAATGCGATACTCGAGAGTGTAAGAAAAACGTTTGATCAACTCATTCAAATACGTGATTCCTGAGTCCACTCCATTTGCCTGCGCTAACATTTTCGCATAAGTTATCTGCGCCTCTGGGTTGGTCGCATCGATTTCCACAGCCTTGGTTGCGTAGCGAATTGAATCTTTTGCCGCGCTTTCTTTGCGCTCAATTTCTTTTTTATTCAACGGCACAATCGAACGCGAGAGCAGGCCGTTGGCCTTTGACAAAAGAATATAAGTTTCAATATCCCCGTCATAAGCCTTCAGAGCGCGCATCGCATAGTTGATGGCTCCCACCATGTTGTTCTTGCGAAACTCCAACATCGCCAGACCTCTTAAAACTTCATAGTTATTCGGTGCTATACGAATCGCATTCGTCAGAATTTGCAGAGCCCCCACAAAGTCATAGCGCTGAGACATATAATCTGCCTGTAAGACATAGGCTGAAACCAGTTTTGGTTCAGCCTTAATAGCTTTATTCAACCACTCGATAGCTTCAAAACTCTGATTGAGTTGCCACAAACTTTTTGCCGCCTTCATGGCTGCTGTTCCATTCTTAGGATCTATTTCAAAGGCCGCCTTAAATTCAGCCTGCGCTGCCAGATGATCGCCTTGGCGCACATATTGATCTCCTAGATAAAGCAGTTCATTGTTTTGACTCTTATCCGCTTTGAGTTTGTCGGATCCTCCCAGGCGGATCACTAATTGTCTCAACTCAGAGTTGTTCGGATTGAGAGAGTATCCCTTTTGAGCCGACTCCAGAGCTTTTTTCTTTTCACCTCGTGAAATGAAGATATCTGCAAGAGCCGCGTACCCATCTGCTTCTATCAACTGAGAAATTCTGCCCGAGGAATCCAGGGCCGTGCTGAGATAGCTGTAGGCCGTATCCATTTTTTTGAAACCCCGATACTCAACCAGTCCCAGCAAAACCTTGGCTTGGCGATGACGGGGATTGCGCTCAACAGCCATCCGCAACAGACCTGCCGCCTCTGTATAATCTCCTTTTTCAAGGAGAACCTGTCCCAGAGCAACACGCGGATGCAGCCATTTTTCCCACAGCTGAGCTGCTTTTTCATAATAGGGGATGGCATTGAGCATATCTTTTTCCCCATGCAGGAGCTCCGCTTTGAAGTCATACATCACGGGCAAGAGAGAGAAGGGCTCATTGTTTTCCAATGTGGATTCGATCACGCCCTTGGCTTCTTTAAAGCGGCCTGCGGTCATCAGTTTCACTGTTTCACACACTTGTCCAAAGGGACTGATCACATTCAGAGCTCGCGTTGCCTGTGTAGCCGTAGCAATTGTTTTGATATCTTGAGCGTCCTGCAAAGCAAAAGGCCAAAGTTCTTTGTAGACTACACAGAGCAGAGATCTCACTTCGATATTCATCGGCGAACCCTCAACAATGCTCACCAATTTATTCTGCGCAGACAGATATGATTCAAAAGTATCCTGCTCCATCGCAAAGAGGGCTTCATTTAATTTCTCTTTCACCTGTGATTCAGAAAGAGTGTTGCCGCCTTTTCCCGGCGCAAGTAAATGAATCTTGGTTCCATCAGCAGGACCGCTATCCCACAGCAGCCACACTCCCAGCAAAACCACTGCACACAAAATCAAAATAGGGACTCGGAGTGTTTGAATCAGCTCTCCTGTCTCCATATTTTTAAGATTAGAAAGCTCGATAACAGAGTGAGATGTCTCCGTATTTTTATTGGTCGAAACAGAGCCTATCGGTGGCGCTGAAGAGGGGATGTACGCAGGCGTATCGTAAATATCAACTTGCGGCTTTTGTTCCAAAGGCGGGCGGGGAGGCGTGGCAGAAGGTGGAACAATAACTGTTTCAGCTTCCATCTTTTGCGCTTTTTTAGGATCTACCGTCACGATGCCTTCGAGCGCTTCGAGAAGTTTGTCGTAGAAAGCGGGCTCTTTAGAAATTTGAGTCCATTGCCCATCGGGCAAACGAGAGATCATCTCTTGACCAGAAAATACACCCTCGCCAATCATGCGCAGAATGGCTTCCGTGGAATAAGGCCCTTTGACTTGACCATTCTTCGTTTTAACTACCCAAGTGACCTGAATACGTGACATAGACACCTGATTATACTGAGCATTCAATCAAAGAACCATGCCCCGTCATAGGACCCGAAAAGGTCTGTGCTTTAGTCCAACCAAACCTTGCCACCCTGGTTCCAGATTAGAACCTCAGACCCATTCTGGGAGTAGGAGACGGTTCCGAATTGAGTTTTATTCGTCCGAAATGTGACCTCAGCTGCATTTTAAATCCACTTGAGGGATGTATCAAATTGGCACAACCTTTGCTGATTAGACTTTTGCATTGTGTTTGAGGAGTACGTGAAGTGGTAAAAAATGCTTTGATTGTGACCTACATCCTGATTGTTTTAGCGATTTCCGCTGTAGCTCGCGCAGGTGTTTTTCCAAATCAGGGACGAGGCGAAGGTTTCCTGACCTCAGATCTTCAAAACTACAATTACAAAACATATGTCGGTGAAGTTGCTGCTTTGGCCAATGGCTCTTTGATTCTGGTTCTCGAAGACCAAAGCATTCTCTCTCTGAAATCCCAAATGGATCTGACATCTTTTATTGGTTCTAAAGTTATGATAGGCGGTATTGAACTTGAGCATCAACTTGCTCCCAACTTTGAGTTGAAATCCGTGGATCCCCTCCCTGGATTAGACTCTGGGAGCAAAGCAGTCGTCTTCTTTGTGTTCAGTATCGGTGAGGTTAGACAATAACCTCCGATCATTGAGTCTCAGCCCCATCCCCTCCGCGGGCTGAGACTTTTCTTTTTTCTCTTAAAAGGCCTACGGACCCCCTCCTTGTAGGCCTTTTTCTTTTTTATTCTGTTCTACGAATTTTAGCACCCAAAGCTGATAACTTATCTTCAAGTTTTTCATAGCCTCGGTCCAAATGATAAATACGATTCACAACAGTCTCACCATTGGCAATCAATCCTGCCAATACCAAAGAAGCACTGGCACGCAAATCCGTTGCCATTACTGGAGCTCCCGTGAGTTGACCGGGCTTTCCTCGCACCACTGCCACACGAGTTTTTGGAGTGATATCCGCACCCAAACGCATCAGCTCCTGCACATGCATAAAACGATTTTCAAAAACAGTTTCAGATATGACACTCGTGCCATGAGCCACTGTCATCAAAGCCATAAACTGAGCCTGTAAATCCGTTGGAAAAAGAGGATGAGGAGCCGTCGTGATATCCACCGCTTCCCATGAGTTGGCGCGCAGGACAGTCATCGTTGTCTCTGTAGTCTCAATTTTAAAGCCGCTTTCACGCATTTTCAAAATCAAAGCTTCGAGATGAGCTGGAACACACTTTTCAACCGTGACTTGACCCTTGGTGATAGCTCCCGCAATCAACAGAGTTCCCGCCTCAATACGATCTGGCATCACAGAGTGCTCTGCTGGTGTTAACTTCTCCACGCCATCAATCGTAATCACACTCGTACCATGTCCAGAGATCTGAGCGCCCATCTTGATAAGATATTCAGCCAAATCCACAATCTCAGGCTCTTTTGCCGCATTCTCGAGAATCGTTCGACCCTGCGCCAAAGCCGCAGCCATCATGACATTCTCAGTGCCACCCACCGTGACAGTTTCAAAGAGGAACGTAGCACCTTTTAACGCTTTAGCATGGGCATGAACATATCCCTCTTTTTGCGAGATCTCAGCACCCAGAGCCTCAAAACCCTGAAGATGCAAATCAATAGGACGACTGCCAATCGCGCAGCCACCTGGTTGAGAGACCACCGCTTCACCGTATTTCGCCAACAGAGGACCCATGCATAAAAAGCTCGCTCTCATTTTTCTGACGAGATCATAGCTGGCTTCATAAGATTGAAGCCGGCTGACTTTCACGCGGAACTTGTCGCCATCCCAGCGAGTTGTACAACCCAAGCTTTCTAAAAGGGCTGCGGTTGATTCAATGTCTTTGAGTTTGGGAACATTGGTAAAAACATGCTCCCCTTCGGCCAAGAGAGTTGAAAATAACAAAGGCAAAGCTGCATTTTTAGCTCCACTTGCCGCCACGGTTCCTTGCAAAGGGCCTCCGCCCGATACCACCATTTTATCCATTTTTTACTCCGCAAATAAATCTATCATGCCCGGAAAGATCTTTGATGACACTGATTTCATCAAAGTTTTGAAATTTTTCAAAATGTGTCTGCATATCCTGTCCCTGATCCAAACCCATTTCCATCACCACCAGAGCTGGACGAGCCAACGCCCCCTGATAAGCATGTGACCATTTTTTAAGAAGAGCCAAACCCTTCTCTTCAGCAAAAAGAGCCGTCGCCGGTTCGAATTTTCTCACCTGCTCATCCACGCGCTGATCCTGAGGATCAATGTAAGGAGGATTCGCGACCAGAATGTCCACGCTCTCGTGCCCCACAAATTCTCTGTACAAAGCCAGAATAGCTGTCGCATCGGCAGCGTCCCCACGCAGGAAACGCACTCGGTCTGCAACACCTAAAGACTCCGCATTGCGCTTCGCAACCTCCAAAGCCGCTTCAGAAATATCAACAGCGATCAGTTTCGCTGACGGCCACTCCTTCAGCATGCTTAATCCAATACAACCAGATCCGCATCCCAAATCAATCAGGCCTGCCGATTTGTCGCCATCTTCTCGAACAAAATTTTCCTGTAACCACTGGAGGGCTTTTTCCACTAAAAGTTCTGTTTCAGGACGAGGGATCAGAACCGCCGACGAAACAGAAAATCGATATTTATAGAAGTCACGGTAACCCAATATATATGCAACGGGCTCTCCCTGAGCACGACGGCGCACCAACTCTCGGAGCACGGCCAGCTCCTCTTCTTTCATCGGTTGATCAAAACGTAAGTAAAGCTGAATGCGTTCCAGTTTTAAACCATGGGCTAAGAGCAGTTCAGCATCGAGACGAGGTGAATCGATCTTTTTCTCTCTGAAGAAGGCTGTGGTTTTATCCAGAATATCCTTCAATGTCATGATGTAACGGCCTCATTTGATTTTGATTAAGGCGCAGACGTCTGTCTTTTTAAAGCCTCTGCTTGAAAGTTAGCAATCAAAGGATCGATGAGCAACTCAAATGATCCACCCATCACTTGATCCAACTGATGAATAGTCAAACCAATGCGATGATCTGTGATGCGCGTTTGCGGGAAGTTGTAAGTTCGAATGCGCTCGGAGCGATCGCCCGTTCCGATTTGTTCAAGTCGAACATCAGAAGCTTCTTTGCGAGCCTTATCATCTTCAATCTGTTGCAATTTTGCATAGAGAATCTGAAAAGCCCGCTCTCGGTTCGCAGACTGTGATTTTCCCTCTTGGCATTTTACATCCAAACCCGTTGGAATATGCACAACGCGAACGGCGGACTCAGTTCTGTTGACCGACTGACCACCAGATCCCTGCGAACGCATGGTCTCAATACGCACATCACTCATGGGAATTTTAATCTCAGTCACTTCCACTTCGGGAATCACCGCCACCGTCACCGTCGAGGTGTGAATACGGCCCGCAGCTTCCGTTTTAGGAACACGCTGCACGCGATGCACGCCGCTCTCATATTTCAATTTACTGTAAACAGAATCTCCCGTGATGCTGGCAATGACCTCTTTGGCTCCGCCGACATTTCCCTCAGAAAAAGAAAGCATTTCCACTTTCCAACCTTGAGTCGAAGCATAGTGAATATAGCCACGAAAAAGCTCGTCAGCAAACAAAGATGCTTCATCGCCTCCAGCACCCGCACGAATCTCCAGGATGATATTCTTGTCGTCATTGGGGTCTTTAGGAATCAAAGCAATTTTTAACTGCTGCTCAAGCTCAGCCAGAGCCGTCTCCAGCTCTTTCACCTCTTCACGGATCAACTCACGCATTTCGGTGTCTTGCTCTGCTGTCAGAAGTTCTTTGCTGGCTTTGAGATTTTCAGTTTTCTTTTTGTACTCGCGGTAGACTAAAACAATCTTTTCCAGGTTTCCCAATTCTTTCATCAAAGCTCGGTACTGAGTCTGATTTGAAGCAATATCGGGTCTTTGAAGAGCCATATTGACTTCTTCGTAACGAGATTCCACCTCATTCAACTTTGAGAACATGAGAGCCGCTCCTGGATCTATTGTATTATCGAGATGATCTTTTAAAATGAAAATGCGGTTCGAAAGAGGAACCGCATTTCATACAAGAAAGTCCTCCGCAGGGAGGTCTGACATTTATTTCTTGCCGTAACGTTTTTTGAAACGATCAATACGTCCTTCAGTATCCATCACACGTTGCTTTCCTGTGAAGAATGGATGAGACGCAGAAGAGATCTCAACTTTAATAAGAGGATACTCTTTGCCATCTTCCCATTTTACAGTTTCGCTAGAGTGCAAAGTGGATGTTCCCAAAAAAGAGAAGTCGCAAGAGATATCTTTAAATACAACGGTATTTACTTTTGGATGTAAGTTCTGTTTCATGACCTGATTTCCTTCTAAATTTTCCAAACTTGGGTCTTAAGCTGTAAGGGTGTAGCACACAGGGTTCCCGCTGTCGAGCATTAATCGCTGCTTTTTTTGGCAGCTGATCACTCGCGCGGGAATGCCGGAGTTTTGTTTTTATTCTTTTATATCAAATAGTTATCCAGGACCAGACATCGCTTTCAAGAAATCCAGATTGGTTTTGGTGTTCCCCACCTTGTCCAATAAGAACTCCATGGCATCGATCGGATTCATTGGCGCCAGGACTTTTCGCAAAATCCACAGGCGATTCAAATCAGCCTTCTCAACCAACAGGTCCTCTTTACGAGTGCCTGATTTGTTGATGTCCATGCACGGGAAGATCCGTTTTTCCATCAACTTGCGATCGAGATGGATCTCAGCATTACCCGTTCCCTTGAACTCCTCAAAGATCACCTCATCCATACGAGAGCCGGTGTCGATCAAAGCTGTCGCGATGATCGTCAAAGATCCGCCTTCTTCAATATTTCGAGCCGCACCGAAGAATCGTTTTGGTTTATGAAGAGCATTGGAGTCCACACCACCAGAAAGAATTTTTCCTGAAGGCGGAACCACCGTGTTGTACGCACGGGCCAAGCGTGTGATCGAGTCGAGCAAAATCACGACGTCATGTTTGTGCTCTACCAAACGTTTTGCTTTTTCAATCACCATCTCAGCGACTTGAACGTGACGTGTTGGTGGCTCATCGAAAGTTGAAGAAACCACTTCACCCTTCACGGTTCTCTGCATATCTGTCACCTCTTCAGGGCGTTCATCGATCAAAAGAACGATGAGCTTCACTTCAGGGTGATTGTGCGTGATCGCATTGGCAATTTGTTGCATCAAAACAGTTTTACCGGTGCGCGGGGGCGCCACGATCAAAGCGCGCTGTCCCTTACCCAATGGCGCCATCAAGTCTACAACCCGAGTCGTGTACTCACCAGGGCTGTGCTCCAGTTTCAGTCTTTCATTAGGATAAAGTGGCGTTAAATTGTCGAAAAGAATTTTGTCTTTTCCATTCTCGGTGGTTTCAAAATTCAAAGAGTCCACTTTGAGAAGAGCAAAATAGCGCTCACCCTCTTTAGGAGGACGAACCGTTCCCGTAACCGTATCCCCTGTTCTCAAACCGAAACGGCGAATTTGTGACGGGCTGACATAAATATCGTCCGGTCCTGGTAAGTAATTGTAGTCGGGAGATCTCAAGAAGCCGTATCCATCCGGCAGAATTTCCAAAACACCAGAGCCATAAATATCTTGGCCTAGTTTCGCAGCTCTTTTCAGAATTTCAAAGATCATGTCTTGGCGACGCAATCCCGCTGCATTTTCAATTTTCAATTTTGTCGCCAGCTCCGTGAGCTGAGTGATGTTTTTGGATTTCAAATCCTTTGAAGACAACCAGCTTTTCTCTTCGTCTGTCAGATTGATATCTGCCAAATCCACTTCTTGTGTCTGCGCTGGGGCTGTGGACTGACTGTCGTCTCCTCCAGGTTGGCCTTCGTCACGATAGCGGTCGTTTCTATCGTTATTGCGATCATTTCTGTCGCGGAAATCCCGGCGCGGCCCCCCGCCATGGCGATGATTGTTGTTGCGCTCGCCTCTATTATCGCGATCTCGGTTGTTATTGTTCGGACGGAATTCGCGACGTTGTTGGTGAGAACGCTCTTGGCGCTGAGGAGGCTCTTGTTGTTGTGAGGCTGTTGCAGGGGCAGAAGAACTTGCTGTTGTGGCAGCCTCAGGAGCTGCTGGCGCTGGGGAAGGTGCGGCGGCTTCAGACGTGGCTGCCGGAGCCGGAGCTGGTGCAGAAGCTTCTGCCGGAGGAGCTGCACCTTCTTCAACAGGTTTGGTGCGCGTGCGCTTTTTTACTACTTCAACGCCTTGTGAATCTTTGGGTTCAGACAAACAAAATCTCCTTGTAGGATAAAATAAAGAAAGTAAGCGATAGATTTAAAAATGAAGTTTATTCCGATTGGAATCAAACCAAGCTTTCCCCCACTTTCGTCTAAAAAGGCACTCCTTGTCAATGCAAAAAACAATTCCATATTTCGGGCAAAATTCTTTTTATCCCAAAGTATCCAATGTTTAGGGGTGTCTCACCATTCTCATCTTGAGATGGTTCCAATGTGGTCCCACATGTTTCAAAAAAGTAAAATATTATCAGGTGTTTAAATATGAGTCGAGTCAGTCTAGTTTTTTGTCATTTTTGAAAGAATTGTCGGAAAGTATCCACTTTTTCTATTAATTTTTAATAAGTATTACCGAAAAAGTATTATCCTAATTTTTAAGCATAAGGAGTCAGACGTGGAGGATACTTATAGAGTTCCGGCACCAAGAACCCCGCTTAATCTCGAGGTCTCTTTTAAGCGCAACTATGCGCGTGAGGAGACTAAAGGCACGCTTAAGAACATCAGCATCACGGGAGCCTTTTTAGAGTTTGCAGGTGGAGATGTACGCGCAAGTGAAAAACTGCACTTAACCTTTATTGTTGCCGGACGCGAGCGCAAGGTGGCCGCCCATGTAATATGGACGAACTCCATCGGCTGCGGCTTAAAATTCCTTCCGGTGAACAATCGCGATATTCAAATCGTGGATGATTTGATCTATTTCGTTGAAAACTCCAGAACAGATCGACGATCTGTCATGGATACCATCTTCAAAAAGGTGGGATAAAAAAAGAGCGGCTTTTCAGCCGCTTTTCTTTTTTAATTATCGCTCTTAAGGATTTTTTTAATCTCGCACAAAGCTATGACATTTTGAAAAGTCATTGAAACCTCTATCACTAGAGGCTTCATCTATATCTATCAATTCTCTTAAGTTCCGACGTGAGTATTATCCATTGCCTGTTGTTCCAACTCACGTTGCTTTCTCTTTTTACGAATCACGATCAAGGCAGCTAAACCCGCAGCACCCAATCCTACAACAGCCAAAGCCATTGTCGTGTCGTTATCCATTTCAGGAGCGCTTTCCTCAGCCATTTGTGGTGGCGGTAAAGCCGGCGGGTTGATCACCTCAGCTGGAGGCGGCGGCGGAGCCATGTGATCTTGAGCCATATCCATACCTGGAGGAGGAGGTGGTGGTGGCATATCCATCTCTTGCTCTGGCATGGGTGGAGGTGGCGGGAAATCTGCCTGAGCTTGTTGTGGTGGAACCGCTGGCATCTCGTCATGCGCAGGACCTGTTGGCGGAGGCGGCAAGGAATGATCTTCCATCATGCCACCCGCTGCAATTTCTTGCGAAGGAGCTGGCGGCGCTGCTGCGATAGCACCACCGCGCCAGTATCTCAACTCTGTTCCTTCAGAAATCGCACCTTTGGAATCAACAGAGTTGCTGGACCATACTTCTTTCCAAGCATTGTCATAGCCCAGAAGATTTTTGGAGATCTTACGAATATTATCACCTGATTTTGCGACATAAACTTCCGGCGCAATTCCATTATCTTCATAATAAGTGATCATGCGGGAAGAGTCGTCAGCGCGGTGAGGAGAGCTGTAATAAACTTTCTCTCCAGGTTTTACAGAGCGAGATTTGAATGAAGGATTGCCCTTTTTCAACTCTGCCACTTTTCCTTCATTTCCGTATATCATACGGCTGATGCTAGCCAATGAGTCGCCAGGACGAGCGAAATAAACTGTATTGAACCAAGTTTTTCCCACCTTCCAAGGAGCGCTTGGAACTTTTTGCAGAGGAACATTTTGTTTTACTGGCTCACTGAAAGAAGCCGTCCCAGTACGAGGTGAGCTTTCGATCATCGAACTACTCTCTGGTTCAGATGAAACTCCTGAGTCTACGATGGTGGTCGAGGAGTCCGTTGTTGTCGTGCTATGTGAGTCAGCAAAAGGATCTGAGGGCATTGGCTCTGAAGTGGCCGCCATATCTGTCGGCGCAGGCACATCATGAGAGGTGTCCGCGACATTGGAAGTGGTCTCGCCGAGAGCGTCTTCAGGCAGTTGATCGCTGGAGAGAGCTTCATCTCGTGTAAGCTCCAGAGCTTCATCATTATCCAACTTTTCCAAATCCGCAGAGTCAAAATCAGAGGCCATTTCAGAATCAGATTGACTGTCTTTAGACGTACAGCTTGTCATCTGGAAGGCCAGACCTAAGCATGCTAAGAAAACAACGATTTTTTTCATCATGTGTTCATCCTTGAGTGATGCTATGAAACGTTCTGTTTCGATAATTGCATTATTAACAATTTAAAACACAACTGCGAAGGCGGGCAAACACTAATACAAAGGCCCTGGACCTAAGATCTGAGTCTTTTTACAGAATTGTAAGTTTGCTTCCCACTTTGATTTTCTTTTCTTTGAACCATCCCTTGCGCATTTCAAGAGCGTACTTGGCAGGCTTGGCACTGGCATAGGAGGGGAGTTGCGCCTCGGGAATTCCTTTGCCTGACTTCATCTCCTGAATGTCGATCAACACACCTTCTTTATCAAAAAAGCCGATGGAAAGATCAATCAAAGTATTCTTCATCCAAAAGAAACGGGTCTCTTCATTTTTAAAAATGAAAAGCATACCTTCGTCCTGCTTCAGGCTCTCCCGAAACATCAGACCTCTTTCGTATTGAGCAGGATTCTCTGCCACATCCACGACAAAGGTCCGGCCACCGAGAGAGATTTTTTTCTTGGTGAAATCCTGAGCTCCTGCAAAAGAACTCCAAAAGAAAAGAAACAGAAGGAACAATTTGAAATTTTTAGGTGCGCAACATCTCCAAAGCCACGCCATAACGAACTCCTTTTGTTGAAACAGTCATCCTTGATATTCCCAGCGTCTCGAGAGTGGAAAGTAAGATCGACGCCCCGGCGTAAATGATATCCGCTCGTCCACCCAATTGGTAGCGCATTTTCTTTTCCTCCACAGAGGAATTAGCAAACTCTTTTTGCCAAGACAGCAGCTTCTCTTGAGATAGAACGAAGCCATCCACCTTCTCTTCACTAAAACCACCGACCTCCAAAGCCGCAATAGAAGTGGGAGTGCCGGCCACCGCAATGATCTGATCTATTTTGTAATTTCTCAGAGCGGGCAGGTCCGGATTTAAAATCTGTAAAATGTATTTTTTAAGAGCGTCTTGCTCGGCAACTGAAACAGGTTGCTGACTGATGAACTTTTCGGTCAGGCGCACGCCGCCGATGTTAAAACTTTTACTCCACAAAATGGAATTATTACGACCGACAATCAGCTCTGTAGAACCACCGCCCACATCCACAACTAAAACAGTTTTATTTTCACCAGAAATACCAGCTGTGGCTCCCTGATATGTGATGCGGGCTTCATCTTCGCCGGGAATAATCTGAATAGGGATGCCCAGGTCATGACCTATCTTAAAGAGTTCCGCTCCGTTCTGGGCATCGCGGGCAGCAGAGGTAGCCATCGCCAAAACCACATCCACCTGAGCTTTTTCAATTTCCTTTTTAAATTCTTGCAAACACAACCGTGCGCGCTCTAAAGCGTCAGGGTGAAAGGCACCGGTTTTATCCACACCTTGTCCCAGTCTCACCACCTGCGCCAGATCTTTGTGAACTTTGGCAATTCCGGTCTGTGCAGATCCCTCGGCAATCAGACAGAGAAAAGTGTTTGTTCCAAGATCCAACGCTGCGACTTTCATATTACTTCAACTTCTCTTGAAGAATTTTATTCACCAGCTCAGGATTCGCCTGGCCTTTGGAAGCTTTCATCACCGCCCCGACAAAGAAACCAAAAAGATTTTTCTTTTTACCAGACTTATGATCTTCCACATTTTGAGTATTGGCTGCCAAAACTTCATCAATGATTTTTTCAATCGCTGATGGATCTGAGATCTGCACAAGACCTTTTTCTTTGACCACAGCCTCAGGGTCTTTTCCTGACTGCCACATCTCCTGGAAAACTGTTTTTGCAATTTTGCCCGAGATCGTGCCCTTATCAATCAAAGCAATCATGCGTCCTAACTGAGAAGGCTTGATCGGAGAATCTTTGATTTCTTTATTGGCTTGATTCAGCTCACGCAAAAGCTCTGTCATGATCCAGTTCGAAGAGGCTTTGTAATTTTTGGACTCTTTTGCAGTCTCTTCGTAAAAATCCGCCAGTGATTTTTCCGTGGTCAAAACAAGGGCGTCGTATTCCGGCAAAGAATGCTCTGATTGGAAACGCAGAGCACGCGCAATCGGCAGCTCCGGCAGCTCTTGACGATAGCGAGAGATCATTTCCTGTGTCACCATTACTGGCAACAGATCAGGATCTGGGAAATACCTATAATCTTGAGCGTCCTCTTTTGAGCGCATGGAGAAAGTACGGTTTTTATCCGGGTCCCACAATCTGGTTTCCTGCAAGATCTTTTCGCCTCTTTCAACAGCGTCGATCTGTCTCTCAATCTCGTATTCAATCGCCTTTTCCACGAAACGGAAAGAATTGATATTTTTGATTTCAACTTTGGTTCCGAACTGAGGAGCCCCTTCTTTACGCACAGACACGTTACAGTCACAGCGCATGGAGCCCTCTTCCAAGTTCCCGTCGCAGACATCGAGGTAACGCACAATCTGACGGATGGTGCGACCGTACTCAGCGGCCTCTGCAGGCGTTCTCATATCAGGACCAGAAACAATCTCCAACAAAGGAATGCCGGCGCGATTGTAGTTGATCAATGTGTATTCACCGTGGTGATTGGACTTTCCAGCATCTTCTTCCATGTGCGCGCGAGTGATAGACACTGTTTTTTCCACGCCGTTCACTTTAAAAGAGATCGTGCCATTCTCACACAAAGGCTGATCGTATTGAGAAATCTGATAACCTTTTGGCAAATCCGGATAGAAATAGTTTTTTCTGGCGAACACGGATTTATGACGGATGTCACAACCCAATGCCAGGCCCGTCTTGATGGAATACTCAATGGCTTTTTTATTCACCACCGGCAATGTTCCCGGCATCCCCACACTCAAGGGAGAGGTGTTTTCATTGTCACCCGCATTGAACTCGGTTGAGTCCGCACAGAACATTTTCGTGGCCGTGCTGAGTTGCACGTGAATCTCAATTCCAATAACAGCTTCATAACCTCTATACGACATGGGGATTTTTTCCTTTCACAGGAGATGCGCTTTCCAAGGCACAAGCCACATCCAACATTTTTTGCTCTTCGAAATGGCTTGCCGTCAATTGGATGCCGATAGGCAGACCGCTTTGAGAAAGCCCGAAGGGAACGCTCATACCAGGCAGACCCGCCAAGTTTGTCGACGTCGTGAAGATGTCGTTCAAATACATCGTCAATGGATCAGAGATGCGCTCTCCGATTTTAAATGCGGGAGCCGTGGTCACCGCGCTGAGAATCACATCGCATTTTTTAAAGGCTTCCAAGTATTGATTCATGATCAGGCGACGAACCTGACCGGCTTTATTGTAGTAAGCATCGTAATAACCGCTAGAAAGACAGTATGTTCCTAACATGATACGGCGTTTGACTTCTTTACCAAAACCCTGACCTCGCGTCTGACCATAGAACTCATCTAAATCAATAGCCGAGAGATTTTTAAAGTCAGCCCGATAACCGTATTTAACACCGTCATAGCGAGCCAGATTGGAAGACGCTTCGCTGGCTGCAACAAGATAATAAACGGGAACTGCATATTCTGTCATCGGCACAGAGACTTCAACAATTTCCGCTCCCATTTTTTTCAAAGTCTCAATGGAGTTCTCCACAGTTTTTTGCACATCCGCATCCAAAGCATCAGTCATGTACTCTTTCATCAAACCGATTTTCATGCCTTTGACATTGGTGCTGAGCTTGTCACTCCAGCGAGGGATCGCTTTCTGACTGGTTGTTGAATCCAGTTTATCAAAACCGGAAATCACTTCCATCGTCACTGCCGCATCTTTCACCGTGCTCACCATTGGGCCGGCCTGATCCAAAGAAGAGGCATAGGCAATGACGCCATAAC
>JBCECD010000016.1:0-17337 GCA_039206745.1 Bdellovibrio sp.
ACGGCCATCCATATCCTTTTGCACATCGTAGAGAGGCATGAACTTGATCCCTCTCTTTTGCACAAGATAGGCGCCATCAGGGTTGCGAATCGTCCCCTTGAGGTTCATCTCACCAAAATTGACTTCCTGGACTTTACGGACTGTTCTTTGCTTGGCAAAGGCAGTCGTGACCCCCAAGAGCATGAAAGCGATCATCGCTGTGATGACAGTTTTCACTTGTACCCTCCATTTACAAGCCTCCCGAGATAACGTGCTGACCGACTTTGTTTTGTGTTTTCAAATACTGTATCTTTTTCCCCAACCAGTCGCGCATTTCTAAGTGCTGACTGGATTTAAATGCTCTTTCATAAGAGTCCAACGCCAAGGTCGGACTTTCTTTGTAGGTCTCAAACAGATGAGCCTGTTGCAGAAGGAAGTCGACACTTTCTTTTTTCAGATTGAGCAGGTCTTTCATCACACTCAATGCTTTATCGACTTCACCCTTCTGGGCATAGGCCTCGCTCATCAGAGTTCCCACATTAAAATTATACAATTGATCCTTGTTCAGAGAAGAAAATTTTTCCAGAGCTCGCGTAAAGTCTCCCTCTGAGAAAGCTTTGACTCCGGCAAAAGTCTGCATTTCTGTCGAAGGCATTTGCATGTCTAAAACTTTTTCGAAAAACGGCATTGCCGCATTCAAACCATCTTCGCGATAGAGCAGGCGAGCTTTTTGATACACATAGGGAGAGGTCTCAGGTTGCGTTTTTAAAGCCGCCTCAATCATCCACAGGGCTTTGTTCTCAAAACCTTTTCCTTCTGCTCCTATGCTGGCGTAGAACAGTCCCAAAGCACGGGTGTCTTTATTTTTCGCCAACTCAAGGCCCATTTTCTCCACCATTTCATATTGTTTGGAGTAGAAACAATTGCCGGCCAATTCAAAAGGATTCTCGTTGCCCAGATTTCCAGTGAGGATCAAAGCGCGATTGCAGGCCTTAGGTGCCTTGGTCTCAAAGCGAGCCACTTTCCCAATAGTCATGTCAGCATGACGGGGGAGGAAGGCTCCCATTTTTTCCCAGGCAGGATATTGTGACAGTGGTTGCACTGTTTGATCTGCACGCAGAGAGGCGAACGAGCGCTCCGTGCTGGCACCTTGTCCTTTGGAAGCAGCCAGGACTTTCAGCTTGGCTTCGTTCTCGTCTTTCTTTTCTTGGATAGGCTTCGTCAGTTTTGCGATTTCTCCTCGCAAAGCTGTTTGATCTTCAGGAGTCAACGAAGCGGGCAAAGGCATGCTCTGCAAGCTTTCAATAAAGTTCCCGTAACAGCGATCAATACCGCGCATGGCTTCTAATTGTTGATAGGGATCTTTACTCATTTTCAAAGTGCTGAAGTAAGCGGTGTGGGCTTTGTCCAGCTTCTCTGTTTTCATCGCGAGAACCAGGGCGAACTTTTCTTCCCGCGCTTTCACACTTTGTTGCGCCAATTCTTTTTCCAAGATGCGAGCCTGAATCAAACGAGCTTCAGCACGCACTTCGATTGGAGCCTCCCGGCCATTGGCTTTCATTGCCAATTCGAAGGCGGCAGTGGTTTTACCCGCATCCAAAAGACCCTTCGCGCGATCAATCATGATTTGAGTCGTGTAAGGCTCAATGCCTTTCGCAAGAATCTGAGACTGAATCTTTTCCAGATCTCCGGAGCGGGAGTCATTTTTATAGGAATCCAGAAGTTTGCCGTACACGCGCTCCAGCGTTTTGCCGTCGGCATTGGTGAGCATATTGTTATAAGCGGCGCGCGCTTCTTTGATTTTCTTTTCGAGCAAATAGATATCGGCGGCCAACTCTAAGTGAGTATTGCGATTCTTTTTGTCGAGTTCAGCGATTTTCACCAAAGTCTCTGCTGATTTGGAAATCTGCCCGACATCTGCATAGGCTTTCGCGGCCTCTTTCAAGGCGTCGAGATTGCGTTTGTCTTCAGGATATTTCGCGACGAACTTTAAGGACAACTCTGCCGCTTCATACACTTTGCCTTCAGAGTAGAGCAGACTCAAAGCCTGCCATAAAGCATCCTGGGAAAGTTTGGAGTTTTCGTGCTCTTTGGCGAAGGCCATCAGCTTTTGTGAAGCCTGGTCTTTGTCTCCGCTCTTGGCGAACTCCTGAATCTCAGTGAAATGAGCTTCTTCCAGGATGCGATTCATATTTTTCTTACGACCGTCATCGGCAGTGGAAGTCATCACTTGTTTTGAGAAGTCCTTGATGCCTGCATAGTCTTTGCGCAGATTCAGGATGTCCAAGATCAGGTCTTCGGACTTTCTTTTGATCTCCGTATTTTCAGAACCTTTGAGCAGGCTCAAAGGTTTCAGCCATTTTTCCGCTTCAGGATAATTGTTTTCTTCATAGGCGATATGACCGATTTTGAATTTGACCAGAGTGGAAAACTTGCCGTTCTCGTACTTACCGAGGTAGTTGGTCGCGAGCTCTTTGCGCTCAGCCTCTTTCAAAGGATTTTTAGATTTTTCAATGCTCTTCTCTTTGGAGTAGAGAGCCGCATAAGTGGCGTCATGGCGAAGGGGTTCTTCGGTGGATTTATCGCCCACCAATTTATACTGAACGCTGGCCTCATCGAATTTACCTTGTTGGAACAGCAGTTCTGCATAGGCGAAACGTGTTTTCAAGTCAGGCTTTGTAGGATCTTCGTTGTCCAGCATCAACTTGAACAATCTTTCAGTCAAGTTTGAGAATTCAACATTCTGTTTGTTCTTAAGCCAGATCTCCCACCATTTTTTTGCCATGTCGAGGCTGGTGCGGCGGAATTCTTCTTCGCAAGAAGACTTCACAATATCGGCTTTTTGCAGGCCTTTCCAAGTGGAGTCGGCGCGACACAGGTCACTGGCATATTGCATGTGTGTGAGAACGTCTTCACGCTTTTTCAGTGTTTCATTGGCTTCCACCAAGAACAAGTGAGAGCGCACGACATCGGGTCCCGAAGGACGTTGATCGATGTATTCGCCCAGGAATGTGTTCATCTCTTTTTGGCGGCTGTGCGATTCATAGAGTTTTGCCAGGTCGATCATAGATTGACCCAACTCTTCTTCCGTCGTGATATTTTCGAAGAAAGAATAGAGTTTGGTTGCCGGGTAGCTGTCACCGATAAAGACGGTGAGGTCACGCAAGGCCTCCCGGCGCAGATTGTGACGGTTGGTGGGAACTTCACCCTCACGCAGAGGAGGATTGGTTTTCACCACATCGACCAATTTTTTAATGCCATTTTCACTGTCGCGCAGATTGTAATAAGACCAGGCGGCCTTGTACATGCCGTAAGAATAAACCCGGCTTTGTGGGAATTTTTCCACGCGGAGGAAGTTCTCCAGAGCGGGTTGGAATTTACCTTGATCATAAAGAAGCTCACCCAACGCCAAAGTTCCGTCAGGAATCAGAGGGGATTTGGGAAAACGCGAGAGCAGTTTGTCGTAGAGAGCTTCGGACTGTTTAACCTGTCCCACTTGTTGATTCGCAAAAGCGTTATTGAAGAAGACAGAGTCCATTTGTTTGAATTGCGGGAAATCCATTTCGATCTTGGTGTAGATCTTAATAGCTCGCTTGATCGCTTCAGCACCCTTTTCGTTAGGCACGGGAAACGGAGAGAGTCTTAACAGCGGAGTGTCCTGGTGCAAATCAAAAAAGCGTCCAGATTTAGAGCGACGCATATAGAGTTCAGCCAGACGGTACCAAAGATCCGCTTCCTCTTTGGCACCTTTTTTCTTTTTAATAATGGATTGCAGAGATTCAATAGCCTTGTTTTCAGAGCGAGTGATCATGATCTCGCTGCTAAAAGCCTTTTTTTCATTATCAGCTTCACTGCCATTATTCAAACGCACTTCAGGCAGCAAGCCCTTCGCGTTTTTATCCGCGGCGAAGCAGTACATTGAAAAGAGGTGAAAAGCTATTAGCACGATCACTGTGCGAATCATAAACTCAGTCTCCAACCATGGTCACAAGTTTCAGTTGCGGGAAGCCGGCCATTGAAGCGGTGTACATCACTTTGCGAAGAGTGGCGTAGGGAAGATCTTTATCCGCTTGCAATAGAATGCGTCCTTCCTTAATGTGAGCTTTATCCTTATCGGTAGAACTCTTGGCAAGTTTATCTAATTCCTCAAAAAGAGGTTTAATAAAGTTGGTATCTTTATCTTCTAGATCTTGAGCCAGGAAGTGCGCTTTATCCAAATCGGTGATCTTGGTCTGGTCGATCTTCAATGCCGAAGCTGTCAAAGAGAGTTTGATAGCCTCAGTGGGATTGGTCATCGAGGCTGAGGTGGGCAGACGCAGATCCTTTTCAGGAATGATCTGAACATCCGATGTGGTATAGGATTGCAGCAAGAACACGAGCATGATCGTGAACATGTCCGTCATCGAAGTGATGTTCAACGTGAAGGTCGAGTTCTTTTTAACATTGGGTTCAAATCTACTACGACGGCGTGCCATAGCTTTATCCTTCCATCATGTTGGTAAAGATGATCTCTGGAAACATATATTTGGTTTCCACATTCTTACCCTGTTTGGTGTCAAAGACAGGGAAGGTGATTTTCGCATCACGAGCCTGACGAGCGACATCCATCACTTTGACGATTTCGTCATAGGGAACAGAGCCTTCGGGGCTGATCTCCAATTTGAAAACTTCAGGGTGAAGCTTTTTAACCGCCACAAGTTTCTCATGCAGAAGATCCAGATCAAAGTGACCATCTTTCATGGGAATTGTTTCGGCTTTCTCTTGTCCTTTTTCATTGAGAACAAGGCGAATGCCGGTTTTAGCGTCCATTTCGAGAGCCACTGTTGTGGGAATAGGCTGCTGGTCCTGGCGTTGAATGGCTTCAGAAACCACCTGTGGTAATTCTGTTTCGATGACCATCATCTGCACGAAGGCCGACGAAACCAGAAGTACGGGAACCAGTTTCACCATCACCGCCAGAAGGGGAGCCAAATCCAATTCGAATTCACTGTTGTGGTCAATTTTAATTTTTCGAGCGCGTCTCATACACTTCACTCCCTGTTAATGGGACCAAGGCTTCGGTTAAGAAGCCTTGGAGCCTGGTGACGGAGGATTGACAACCGGAGATTTGATATTATCCGGGAACACATTTTGGTGTGTCAGGTTCGGTATGTGAGCGCTGGTTAAAAGCTCAGTCAGCTTTGAACACTTCTCAGACATCTGTTCGATCAATTGATTTTGTCGAGCTGTCAAGAATGAGAAGAACACCATCGCTGGAATCGCCACGGCCAGACCCAGAGCTGTGGTGTACATTGATACGGAGATACCATGCGCGAGCAAAGCTTGCTTCTGTGCAGGGTCCGCTGTCGCCACCGCTTGGAACGAAAGGATCAGACCGTGGATCGTACCTAACAATCCCAACAATGTGGCAACGTTCGCCAACATCGAGAGATAGTGAAGACGCTTGGTATACAAAGGCACATTCTCACTCAGAGCGATGTCATGAGCTTGGAAGATTGTATCGTCATCGCGATCCGCTTTTTCCAAGATTGTTTTGAAAGCGCTAGCGAGAGGTTTTTTCTCGAGTTGAGCGCAGAGTAATAAAGCCTCATCGAGTTTTTTTGCCAAGATCAGGTTTTGGATTTTACTCATGAACTCTTCGACATTCATGCCGTATTCTTTGTAGAGTGCCCGGGCCCGTTCGGCGACAAGAACTAAAGATCCTACTCCCACCAAAAGAATAAACCAGCCGACGATGCCGGACTCATTCATGAACTTTAAGAATGCCATCATTTGTTTCCCCCTTGGAAGCGCTGTCGCGTGTCCATTTTGTTAACTGTTCCATGCCCTGATCTTGCACTTGGAGGAAACGAACTGCATAATGCAAACCGGATTTAACGTTGAGTCTTTGTTTCGTATAATTCTTGCGAGTTATTTCACAAAGAGCATTAAAAGGTTGCGAGTTGTTATCGCAACTTCTGAAATGAAGCAAAATCTGCTGTCCCGGCAAAAGCAGGGGGTCATTCAGCAGAATGAGAGCGCCGTTCTCGCTGATACTGAGAGTGTGCCCATCAAAAAAATTATGATTGTTATGACCATAGACTGTCAGATAAATATCAACGCGATCAAAGTTGCGGTCTTTGAAATTTCCCGCAAGATGGTCTTTGGTTTCAATCAGACGGCAAAGACGATCTTTGGAGAACTCGGGCAATTCGCCCAACAGAGACCAGTTATTCAGATGCGGAGCCCAGACGTAGTTGTAATCAAAAATTTCGCCATTCTGAATCATGGTGATCATGGATTTATACTCGTAGGGACCGTATTTCATTTCCCCACGGAGTATGTACCATTGCGCCGTACTGTTTGCTATTTGTACCCCACCCATTCACTCATCCTTCTACAGTTTAATAGATTTAGGATAATAACTTATTTTAATATCGGCATTGTCTGCAGGAACTGAACTGCCGTGGAAAGTAATGGTCCAGTCGCTGGAGTTATAGCTCCAACCATTGACAGAGTCTTTAGCCACGACCACACCGTTCACGCGTACCACGATGGTGTCTTCCTGCGGTTCACGGTTTAATTTGAAGGTGCTAGCCAGTTCGATGGTCTCGATCAAAGTATCGGAGATGAACTCCAGAGTTTCGCCGAAGTTTGAGCACAGAGAACCTTTCACCCCACCGGTCAGATCGGACAATTCAGGCAGGCGGGTTGAAATCTTACGTTGGAACCCATCTGTTGAGAGCGCTGTTTTACAGGCAGCATCGGGGACAAAGATCGAATTCACAGAGTAGTTCTTTCCATAGATGGAAGCTTGCGTAAAGCTGTCGAGGAAGTCCACGTAGCTTTGTACAGAATAGAGATTCGGATTGCTGTAGCTTTCATTATGCCCAGCTGTGGAGGCTGAGAAGTCTTCTTCGTCACTCACGATGATGATTGCCAAGAAAGCTTCAGGACGACGGAAAGCGGAGTTCCAGCCTTCTAACAAAGTTTGCTTGAAGCTTTCAAAAGCTCTCTCGTCACCATTTCCTAAAAGACCTTGTTTCACATTGATGGAGAAAACGCTGTCGAGGTTGGCTGTGTTCTGGTCCATCACATAGACACCTGAGTGGGTTTCAATGCGTGGAGTTGTTTGCAGGATTGCACCATCTTTAATTTTGGCGGAGGAGCTGTTGGAGTTGAATTGCTTCTCCCAGGCTTCCGTTGTGGTCACAGCCATATGAAAGTCATGGTCTTGTGATTGGAACTTTTGAATGAAGGATTGAAAGTTAGAAGCCAATTGATTCTGAGAAGTCTCCATGGATCCGGAGTTGTCGATAACCCATAAGATATCGATCTTCTTGGAGACCTTTTGCGGAATAATGACGGCTTGTTGTTCATAGTCATCAGAATTATTGAGCAAAGAAAAAGAGTCTGAACCTTTGCTGCATCCTGCAAGCATTGTCACGGCCATTCCATATACAACTGCTTTACGCGCAACTTGATTTAACATTCTATCCTCCCGAGCCCCACCATATTTCTTCATGAGACTAGTTTCGTGCAAAGAGGCCAAAAACTGAAATTCCTCCTAACTGGTTGAAATCATTTTTTTATTTATGTTAGATCTCATTTTTGGGCGGATTAAATATTTGAAATCATTCAGTGTTGGTTAATCAGGCATCTGCAAAAAAAAAGTCAGCCGACAAAAAACTCGACAGTTTTCACAACATTTTCTGTTTATGGAAAAGGCCGCATTTCTAAAGTTGCGTGGAAGCGCAAAACTTTTTGTCAGCTTCTGGTCTCATGTCTGCTTTTCAGACGGGACTTGGCTTTCAGCCAGTAAGCCTCTTTTTCGTCTAAATTGAGATTTCCCCAATCGTGTCCTTCTTCAGCGGCAATGGCCACCATGGTGTTGAAGCGCAATTCAAATCTCTGATTGGCTCGGCGAAGAGTGCGCTCGGGTTCTAATTCTAAATGGCGACTGAGTTGTGCGAGGGAAAAAAGAACATCTCCCAGCTCATGCTCAATGTGCTCGATGTTTTCCTCTTCGAGAGCTTCGCGCAATTCATCGTATTCTTCTTCCACTTTTAAGAGCACACCCTCAGCATTCTCCCAATCGAATTTTAATTTCTCCGTGCGCTTGCCAATTTTATACGCTCTTTGCAGAGCGGGAAGGGGAGGAACCTCTAACGTGTATGAGGGCGTCGTCGTGCTTGCGATGGCTGAGTTTTCAGCGGCTGCTGCCTTCTCCTGTTTTTTGATGATCTCCCAATTGTGGAGCACGTCTTCTTTACCGTTTACTTTCTCCTCGCCAAAGACATGGGGATGGCGACGAATCATTTTCTCAGCCAGAGTTTGCACAACATCATCGAACGTGAAACTTCCTCGCTCTGCTGCCAGTTGCGCATGTAAAACTACTTGAAAGAGCACATCTCCCAGCTCCTCTTTCATTTTTTGCGCTTTGAGTGGGCTTTCAGGGGCTTCAATCGCTTCGACGAGCTCATGGGTCTCTTCTATTGCGTATTGAGTCAAAGACTCGTGAGTTTGCTCTTTATCCCAGGGGCATCCTTGTGGCCCTCGGAGTTGAGCAACGATCTCGACTAAGGACGACATTTGGCGTAGATTGGAGGGAAGCTGTGCCACAGGAGAACCTCGACTTTCTGATGGAATCTTCTCATTGCTAGCACAATAGCACAGTGATTTCGACAAATTTTGTAAAACAGGGTACGGTAAACAATTGGTATGCAACGAGGCAAGCAATCGAAAAAGGGCGAAAGCCCCGCGACGCGAGTAAATTACGAGCATCACAGTCTGAAGTTTTTGGATTGGGTGGACTCTATTGGTTTGGAGAAAACCATTTTTGGTCGCGTCATTCAGATGATGGAAGAGAAATTTTTCATCCGTCGCGCCGCTTTGATTTTTTTATATTGCGTCCTTCTGTCTTACACTATTTTTTATCAGTTCGATATTCCCTACAATTTCAACGTCGGTGACGTCGCCAAGTTCGATGTGGTTTCACCTATCGGTTTTGAAATGACCGATGAAGTGACGACGGAAGAAAAGCGTTTGAAGTCTGAGTATTCGGTTCCTGTTGTCTATGACTTTGATACCAGTGTGTTTGAGCGGGTGTCGGTGAATCTGATTCACTCCTTCCGAAGTATGCGGGGATATTACCGCGAAACAGCTTGGCCTTCCAATGCCGCTGACTATCGGGCAAAGGTGAAGGACTTCTTCCAATACAAAAAGCAATTTGAAAAAGAATTGGGTGTAGTGGTTTCAGATTTTATGTTCGAGTGGCTGATTGATCTGAAGTTCAATCCTCGTATCGAAGCGGTAGTCATTCGCAATCTCGAAGTTTGGTATGATCGTAAAATTGCCGAGGCTCCGGATCGCTTTATCCCTGCCAGTCAGGTTAATGTCCTCGGGCGAGTGGTTCATAAAAACAATCTCGGCAAAGAGTTCCCGATCTCCCGGGACGGCATCGTTGATTTGCAGGCGCCTGAGAATTTTGAATTTGATTCGAAGAAAGATCTCAATCGCTTTTCAGAAAGTGATCAGGCTAATTTGTTATATTTTGCCCGCTCTCTGTTGGTCCCGAATCTCACATTGAATAAGCAGGAAACGGCGTCTCGGCGCCAGGCCGCGCGTGATGCCGTGATTCCGGTGACAATGACGATCAAAAAAAATCAGACCATTATCGCTCAAGGGTCGGTGATTCAGCCCTTTCAGATGGCGGTGATCAAGCAGATCGAGAACATTCGTGAGGACAAGAGAAAAGACATCATGGCATTGTCGATGGCTCTGATGCTGTCGGTGGCGATTCTGGTTTTCTTCTCTTATTTAAAGCGTTTCACCATGAACAAGGTGCGCATCGAGTTTAAAGATATCTCGGTGATGATGCTGATTGCTTTCGGCGTGGTGTTCTTTACGAAAATCTATCTGTTTGTGACCGATGCCTCCTTTGGTTCGAAGTTAGGGCATATTTTGCCGCCGGCTATTTTCCTTTTTGCCGCGCCCGTGGCAGCGGGGCCGATGTTAGTGGGCTTGCTGGTCACTTATGGTGAGATCGTCTGGCTTTTTACGGCCTTTCTTTCGGTGTGTTTGGGGATCATGGTTGATTACAACTTCAGCTTTATGATTGTGAGTCTGGTGGGTGGTATTGCCGCAGCCCGGGGTGTTTACAATTGTAAAACGCGCAATGATCTTTACTTTGCTGGTGTGAGAACGGGATTGGTCAATGCCTTGATGATTGCCTTTATTCTGACGATGACCAAGTTTGATCAGGAGGGGGGCATGAAAGAAGTATTGCTCTCGATCCCGGCAGGATTTATCGGCGGGATTTTCAGCGCGCTGGTGGCGATGATGTTCATTCCTCTTTTGGAAAGTCTCTTTAACTACACCACGGATGTGAAGCTCCTGGAGCTGAGCAATCTCAATCATCCGCTTTTGAAAGACATGATTGTGAAAGCTCCCGGTACTTATCATCACTCGATGATGGTGGGTTCGATGGTGGAGGCGGCGGCAGAGGAGATCGGCGCCAATCCTCTGTTGGGAAAAGTCATGTGTTACTACCATGACATCGGTAAAATGGAACATGCCAATTACTTTATTGAAAATCAAAAGCCCGGTCATAATCCCCACGATCAGATTTCTCCTTTCATGAGTAAGACTTTGCTGATTGCTCATGTCAAAGATGGTGTGGAGTTGGGGATTGCACACAAGTTGGGAAAACCGATCATTGATGGAATTTTACAACATCATGGCACCACTCTGATCTCTTATTTTTATAACAAGGCCTTGGAGTTGCAAAAGGATGGAGCAGAGATCAGCGATCAGGATTTCCGCTATCCGGGGCCGAAGCCGCAATTTCGTGAGGCCGCTTTGTGCATGCTGGCAGATAGTATTGAGGCGGCGGCACGATCTTTGGACGAGCCCACTCCAACACGTTTACAGAATATTGTGAAGAACATCATCCAACGCAAATTCTCCGACGGACAGTTGGATGAGTGTAATCTGACATTAAAAGATATTTCCAAAGTGGAAGCGGCCTTTGTGCGTATTCTTTTAGGAATCTATCATCAACGTATCGACTATCCACGCAGTGCGGGCGGTGGTTTGGGTGATGTGCCTTTGGCGCAGCCGCAGGGTTAAGCTCTATGCAGGCTGAAATCATCAACAACTCACAACATGCAGTTCCGCGAAAATTTATTGAAGAATGGTTGAAGGCGGTTAGTAAAGAGCTGCGCCGGTGCCGAGCTTTGGGAGCTCGGCAGTCTTCGGCTCAGATCACTTTGGTTTTTTTAGATAAGAAGGCGGCCCGAAAAATTAATTTTGAATTTCGCGGCAGAGATTATGCCACGGATGTTCTGAGCTTTGAGGCTTTGGAGCCGGGTTCTTTAGGGGAGCTCATTCTGTGCCCTGATGTTTTAAAGAAACAGGCGCAAGAGCACGGTCTGTCTTATCGCCATGAGCTGGGCTATATGCTGTTGCATGGAGTGCTTCATCTCCTAGGGTATGATCATGAAACCAATGAGGCGGATGCGCGTAAGATGTTCGCCTTGCAAGATCGCATTTTTGCCAAATTATTAGCTAAAGAATCATAAAGATACACAGAGTTTTGGACAGCATCTCCTCTTGTCACAGACGCCTCTCATTCATCCGTTAAAACAGAGAGCCGGCCAGTCAGAAGAAGGTTGACCCTGCTCGCGAATACTCTCAGAATTGCAGTAAAGATGTAAAATACGACATCGAGAAGGAGCTCGTTATGAAGAAAATTCTAGTGGCCTTGGCAATGGTTTTGTCTTATGCAAGTGTGTCGCAAGCTGGTTGGCTGATCGAACCTTATTTGGGTTATGAAATGGGAAAGACCAGTTCGGGCAATGTTGATGGCAAGACAGAGTTGGTGAATTTAGGTGGACGCTTTGCCTATACACTGCCAGTTTTTTTCTGGGTGGGTTTGGATGCCAATATCGGAATGAGCGGGAAGTACAAGCCGGATTCTGGTTCAGATGAAGATGTGAAGAGAACCACTCTGGGTTTGGTCGTGGGATTTGATCTGCCGGTCTTATTGCGAGTGTGGGCGGCCTATGGTTTTTCCAATGAGTTGAAGTTCGATGATTCTGTGAGCACCAAGGTCAAAGGCAACAATATGAAGTTGGGTGTCGGTTTTACCGGCTTGCCGTTTGTTTCATTGAATTTGGAATATATCAAAGATGACTTCAAGGATGTTGAAACTTCTTTGGGCAATGGTGATGCGGATTTCGATCATGACTCTCTCATGCTGTCTGTTTCTTTGCCTTTGGAGTTTTAGTTGTTATTTTAAGAGAGTCCTTTTGTTGAGGGGGCTCTCTTCTCGTCAGAACACAAAACGTTCAATCGAACGACGCTTGTAAGGCGCGTCTCTTAGAGAGCCTTGTCGCAGGTGCCTCCACTCGGGAGGACCGTTATCTTTTTAAGAAAATCACGCATATTGTGCCCGTAATGCATAGAGATTCTTGCTTCCACCAGCTTTTGAGGGACTCTTCCCTTGGCTTTGGCGTCCTCGATGAGGGCTTCAGTTTCTTTGTGAATTTCTTGAGGCAGATACGAGGAGCGAGCTGTTCCAATATAAGAATCGGGGAACATACCTAAAAGAATAAGTTGTTCATTTTCTCCCTTGAAGGGACGATATTCATCTGGGGCGGCGGCTAGTTCCGTGGGAATCATCCACACCTTGACGACGCCACTTCGAATCGTGTCGTCATTGTCTTTTGTGAAGGTGTTGAGTGGACGATTGCTGACGGAGACCCAGATAGAGCCTGATGTCTTGGAGTTCGCGGCAACACCCTGTGAGTGTGTATTCGTGCGAATGAGTAAATTATGAACAAAGCCGGTGGATGATGCTAAGGCCTTCCAATCAGAAGGCTCTGTAGCGCCGACAAAATCCCACAGAGAAATATCACCATTTATGAACTGACGTAGAGGCCAGGAAAATTGCATTGTTGCATCTCTGTTATTGCCAAAGAGTTTAAACGAAGGTCTTTGTTCGGGATAGTCTTTGTTGGTACCACGGTAAAAGAAAGAGGCATTTTCAAAAGTCACAGTGCCCAGGGTTTTAAGATAGTGAGTCCAAAGATCCGTATCAGAAGGAGTCATGACTTCCCACGGAAGAATGTGGTGAAAGAACTTGGCCACACCGGCGCGGTCACTGGCGCTCCACATTTCCCATAAATTTTCACGTAAGACTTTTTCGTCAGGCAGCCCTTGCATGCGAGCTTTGTATTTCTCAAGGCCTGCTTTATAAAAGGCCTGAGCTTTTTCCATGGCTTGCTGAACGGTTTTTTCAGTGGCTTCCTGTAGAAGAGCAAAATCCTTTTCCTCCGTGGTAGTCAGGGGTTCACCTGTTTTTTCTTGGAGGGCGTCTCGGACGACAGTCATGATCAGAGCTCGACTGCGCAAATCTCCACGGGCGGCATCGTAGGCGACAATTCTTAGATTATCGAAGGAGAAGAAAAAGGACTTTTCATTGATAGTTTGAAAAATATAACTGAGGTATTTCATCCCTGCAGGGCTGTTGGCCACTTGTGAGCTGACTGAGAAAAGAGTTGTTTTAAGATCGGATGTGATTTCGATGGGAGCTTCTTGCAGAGGGTTCACTTGGACAGCTGGATTGGCAGGGCGGGGTGGTTTATAGCCTGCTGCTCGCGCTCTTTTTGCCTGGTATTGAGCATCGGAAGTGAGGAACCCAACACGAACCCGCTCTGCCCAGGTTTCATAGGAAGAAGCCTGTGTTTCGGACTGCGCGTTGGCCCCGATTGCAGTCAGAATTAAGAGTATACCAAGAATGTGTTTTTTCATAGATCCTCTACTTCTATTGGTGCAAATCCTGGTATACGTTCGAGAAGCTCATTCACTAGTCTATCTTAGAGTGAGAATGTGACATCATGTAAATAGCCAATAATGGCATTAGAAAAGCTTTGTCTAAACGAGGCTCCTGTATGAGTCTCTGTAACGACATCAAACTTTTTGAGATCTGTATCCCAATGGGCCACATATACAATAGAGGATGCTAGGGCACCATGAGTTCCTGTACCTGAACTATTGAGGGAGTCATCAACCATAGAGTCAGGAAGAATACTCCAATCAATGGCTCTTGCTGAAGCTGATTTTTTTCCATTAATGTATACATTTTGGCAGATATAATTTGCAAGTTCACTCGCATGGATTTGGGATGTGGCTTGAGCCCTTTCTGAAGGTGAATTATAAGGGACTCGGACAGAGCTTATTCCTTTTCTCACATTAATAGAGAAAAGATTTCCGGCATGCAGAAATGTGAAAATATGGTTTATCTTTACTTGGTCTTTGAGGGGAGTAACATCCATTTTCAGAGTAATTTCAGTTAAGCCTGAAGAGTAGCCCATTCCCTTGATATATTCTCTATTCAGAGCTGAGGACTCGGTCATATCCACTATCTGAGTTGCAGCGTGCGCATGTATTGAAAAGCAAAGTGAGATTGACGAAAATAAAATGACAGACATTTTTTTGAGTTGCATAAATCATCCTTATATAAAAAAGTTTATGACCCCAAAAGCTAAAAAAGGATTCAGATCCTTTTCCCTTTGGAGTGATATGAATTATTTCTATGCGAATGCTGTTCCAAAACAAGGTGCACATTTATTTGTTTTAAAGATAATGAGGGTGTCGAGACATTATACAAGTGCCGAAATTGGGCTCGATTTGGTGTGGCCTCTCCCGAATTGCCTCAAATTAAAAGACACCGAAAAAGCAGATAGAGAGCGCGCACAAAAGGGAAGTTAACTAGCCCTCTCCGGTTCATAGATTCGTACTCAATCTTGCGTCTCTTCACCAACACAATGCAGAACCGCATCGGCTGTGCCGGGTATTGAATAAAAAGGTGTTGAAGGATTGAACACCTATTTGTTCTTATTTGTTCATCGTTTCCGCCGAAAATCTTTTTTATAGTGAGACCTCACTGCACACGAAACTTAAGGAGGTTTTATGAAGAAAGCAGTTTTATTGGGTACTATCGTAACTATGCTAAGTCCATCGGTATTTGCTTTTGCATTTACTAGCAATGGCTCTTGCAGCGGCTGTAAAGTGGAAGCCGCTCAAGAAAGTCCTTTAGCTAAAGAAGCTTTGGTCCTTTTGGTTAACGGTGGTTCTATTTCTAAAGAACTGCAACAAAAGATGGTTTCAGTTCAAGCTTCTTACGGAGTGGAAATGTCAGATGAAGATCTTCTTCTTATTATCGCTTCTGAAGCGGAATAGTGAGAAGTTATGTCGAAGTTTGTAATCGCGGCACTTCTTCTTTTGAGTTCTTGTGGGAGTTCGGCGCAAATCAAGCTCCGCTTGCAGGAGCCCGCAGGATTGTCGCCATCACAAACGAAGACATTACGACATTTTATTCAGACTACGGAAGGTCTCCTCCCTCGAGGATTGGATACGGGGAAAAGTCGGTACGTTGATATCCGATTTGAAAAAATGCAGGGTTCTCTTCAGGATATGTTATCACCTCAAAAAGCGGCTTCAGAAGGAGCCGTAATGGGGTTTCTGGAGAATATTTATTTTTCCTCTCGCCCTAGCAAGATTGTTCTCAACGAGAATCTTATATATCTCGTGACAGATCCCTCCTGGTCACAGGCGAGGTCTTATCGCCATGGCAAAGGCGCTCGTTTAGCTCAAGCCACATTGCTGCATGAGATCGCTCATTTTTTAGACTTTAACACCTCCCTGTCTGAAGACATTCAGGAGGACATTCGACTTTGTCGTCAGGATTCTGACTCTTTACCTAAGTTTTTTGAGAATTGTTCTGAGGCTTTATCCGTGCGCGGAGGGATTTCTGGAGATCCTGCATTTAGAAAGCATATTCGTTGGTCGCAGACGCAAAAGTCCATGAGTCCGCGCAGCCCGAATACTTATGAGTATGAAAATATTCATGAGTTTTTCGCCGTGAATTTCGAGTATTTCATACTGGATCCAGAATTTGCCTGCCGGCGTCCTTCGCTCGCGCAATATTTCCGCAAAACATTGCGTATCGATCCCTTTCCGGGAAAGAGCTGTGACATGAGTCATACTGTCTTTTTAGACAATCTTGGCGAAAGAGTCGAGCTGAATCCGGCCCAAGTGATTTCTATTGATTACCTTCATGCTTCTCCCGGTGCCGCCATCATGAGTCGGTGGGGGCACGCCATGCTTCGGCTTAATATCTGTAAAGATCTTTCGAATCGAGAGTCGTGCCCTGTGGAAGAGCAGAGCTCCATTGTTCTGACTTTTAATGCAGTGGTGGTTGACACCTTAATCAGTCAATGGCGAGGCTTAGTGGGGAAATATCCCTCTCAGCTTTTATATCGTTCTTTGAGCGATGTTGTGGAGGAGTATACAACATCTGAGTTCCGCGATGTCTCGATTTACCCTTTAAAACTCAACCGCTCGCAAGTGGAAGATCTCACTGTCAAAGTCATAGAGCTTTATTGGGATTATTCGGGAAAGTATTATTTTCTTTCTAACAATTGCGCTATCGAAGTGCAGGCTTTATTGAACTCCATTCTGCCTTTCAATCAGGCATTGCAGTTTGCTCCGTTAACAACTCCGATGGGACTGCTGTCTTTTTTGCAATCGTCTGGTTTGGTCGATAGGGAGCCGACAAAAATCTATCAGTCGCGGGAAGAGGTTTATCATAAAGCTTTGCAGATCTTGGATGTTCGGATGGGTTCGGTAAAGAATCCTTCTCTCGAGCAGTACATTTCTTTATCGGCGGCCCATCGTGGGGAGCTGTTTAAAAGTAAAAGCCCTCTGTCCGCCAAAGACAAGGCGGCTTATCTTTTATTGGAGAGGTATATTTTGAATTTGCGAATTCAGGATCTTTACGAAAAGATTTCTGTGCTTGTCTATAAGGAGAACCTCGCCACGGGCGCAGCTGTGCTGAAGGATAAAAGCCAGCTCTTGCATCAGGGCGTGGAATCCTATGGAATTCCCTCAGGAAGGGATCTTATGTCCTCCGATAAGATTCAAGAGCTTCAACGAGAGGTCCGAGTTTATAAAGACAATCTTTTTGAAAAGCTTGCCGAGCGTTTTCCTCGGGAACGTGCCGAAATCGAGGCGACAAAAGAGAATTTTTCTTTTACTGGAAAGACGAAGTAAAAATATTTAAAAAAGAATCGTCTATCTATTGCGTGGGGACTTTCCAAAAATTATATTTTATTGAGTAGAGAATCAGTTTGAGCAAAAAGGTGTCGAAGGATTGCGCACTTTTTTGTTCTCCGTTGTTCCTTCTTTTAGGGAGAAAGCTTCTTTATAGTGAGGCCTTCAAAAGATCGCTGTATTGGAATAATGGGAAAGCAATCTCACCAACTTTGCAACGGTCTCTAAACCTTTAAGGAGATCACATGAAAAAGTTTATTA
>JBCECD010000017.1:0-17249 GCA_039206745.1 Bdellovibrio sp.
GGCTAATACCGCCTCCACAAAAACAAAGCGGCTTGAGCTCACCAACGAAGGCTCGGACTTGCGAATGCGCTCCTCCAACTCCAACCAATTATCAGGAAAACGGGAGCGTTTGATCACCTGAACATGACCTGAAACATCTGCCATCGCATTTTTTAATGTCGACTCAAAACCGCTCATCACGGCCATCGACACCACCAGAGCCGCCACTCCCAAAATCAAGCCCAACAAAGACAAAGGAGCTGCGCCTCCGAAAAGAGTTTTCCGCGACATCAAAAACCGAAAAGAAATCCATGCCAATGATTTATTCACGAGGCCGGAGTCTCCTGAGTCATTTTATCCTTTAAGTAAGACATGATGAAACCATCGAGATCCCCGTTCATGACATCGTCCACCTGATTGGTTTCAAAATCTGTTCTGTGATCTTTCACCATCTGATAGGGATGCATGACATAAGAGCGAATTTGCGAACCCCACTCATTGGCTTTTTTCTGGGAATTCATCGCATCTTTCTCAGCATTGCGCTTTTCAATCTCCATTTCATACAGACGGGCCTTCAACATCTTCATCGCCTTCTCCCGGTTCTGAATCTGGGAACGCTCAATCTGACAGGACACCACAACACCCGTCGGAAGATGGTACATCCGCACCGCCGAATCCGTTTTATTCACGTGCTGCCCTCCCGCTCCGCTCGAACGGAAAGTCTCAACCCGGATATCATCCGGCTTTATCTCAATATTGATATCATCATCCACTTCAGCCCACGCAAACACCGAAGCAAAGGAAGTGTGCCGACGGGCATTTGAATCGAAAGGAGAAATGCGCACCAGACGATGAACACCTGATTCCGCTTTAAGATAGCCATAAGCATAAGGACCTTCTATCAGCAGCGTGCAAGACTTGATACCCGCCTCTTCACCTTCGGTCATATCCACAATTTGCACCTTATAACCATGGGAGTCCGCATACCGCGTATACATGCGCAATAACATCGCCGCCCAATCGCAGGATTCCGTGCCTCCAGCGCCTGAATTGATGGAGAGATAAGAACTGTTAGAATCCAATTCGCCACTCAAAACTCGTTTGAGCTCGAGCTCCTGACCATACTTTTCAAGAGCCACCACTTCTGTTTTGACTTCCGTGAAACTGCTCTCATCCTGAGCCTCCACCGCCATTTCGAGAAGAACTTCCGCATCGCTCAAACGATTGGCAAAAGCATCAAACTCCTGCACCGCTCTTTCCAAGAGCGTTTTTTCTTTATTGATTTTCTGCATCTCCGCAGGTTTTTCCCAGATCGCTGGATTCTGAGCCTGCATAGCCAGCTCATCCAGACGTTTTTTCTTTTTATCTAGGTCAAAGATACCCCCGAAGTTCCAAAGAGAAACTTCCGAGAGTCGCGATACGACTTTTTATTTCAGAGGATTCGGTCACTATAGACATAGGCTCCCAGTTTTATCGCCCCCTCCAAAGCTGTCAACGAATTTAACAGAAAACCAAACATTCAAAAAATGCCTTTTAAACTGTAAAAATCTTAAATAGTTGACTACTTCATAATGACTCAAAGCCTATATATTCATGGAAAAATTATTGGAGCATTGCGATCCTGATCCCAAGCAAGGAGTCAGTAATGATCAACAATAAAAGAATCGTGCTAATGATGGGATTGATTCTTTCAATAGGATGTCAAAAGTCTCCTATTGATGAAAATCTGGATGCCGCAGTTGATAGCAGCGCAATAGACTGCTCCAGTCAACTCGCCAGCGCCGAAGGCCAAGAGCTGAAGATCAACGGAAAGTCTGCCGCTCAATCAGGCAGCTCTCTCCGCTATGTTCTAAGCAATTCTTCCGGTGAATGTATTGACGGCAACAGCGTCAGTTGGAAGGCCGCGGGTTCCAGCCGCAGCAAAACCTCCTCCGCAGGGCTGACCTCCGTCTTTAAATTAGCTGGCTCCTATGTCATTACAGCTCAGGAAAAATCATCTCTCTCAGCAGAACCCGCAGCTACTTTTAAAACCGCTGTGGTGTCGGATCAACTGGCGATCTCGGGTCCTCAGGCCGCTTTTACCTTCAACCCCGTGGTCTTCAACCTGATTCTACCTAAAGATTTTTCGGCCTCCCAGATTTCGTGGGACTTCGGTGACGGCTCTGCCGTTGTACAAGACAATCTCTCCCCTGAACATATGTACTTCCAAGCGGGAGTCTATCACCTCAGCGTTTCCGTCACCGACAGTTCTGGACAGGTTTCCTCGCTCTCTCATCGCATCACGATTTTCACCTTGATTGATGGAATGAGCTGCTTACCGGAACTCTCTATTTCCGGCGCAACGGAAGCGCGATTGAATGTCGCGACTTATATGTCCGTACACATTCCTTCCTGTTTAAGTGATAAAATCGGCGCTATCAGCTGGAGCTTCGGAGATGGCCAGTCTGCCTCCGATCAAAGCGTCAGCCATGCTTATGCCGCTGTCGGCTCTTATAACATCACAGCAACTCTTTCATTAAAAGGCAGCTCAGAGCCTTGGATTATCCTCGATCACTCTATTAAAGTCATCGAAGATCTCGTGATTCCCGAAGAACCCGAGGAGCCTGCCGATCCGAATCTCTGCTCTGTCCAAGGAGCCTCACGCGATTCTCACGGTGAGATTTACTCAGAACGAGCTAGTTGCGGCATCCAGGGGACCAAAATCGTTTCTTATCTCGATAGCATCGTCGAGGAATGTCAACTTGTTGGCGAGAAACTGAATTGGGTTGAAGTTTCCCGCTCTAAAGAAATCACCAACGAAGGCGAGTGTGAGGGACAATCCTGTCAACTTCCTGATGGCTCTCTGCTCTCACACGGCGCTGTGAAAGTACTCTACTCTTCATCTTCACCTTCCGGCTCCTGCTCATCTGTGAGCGAAGAGCGTCGTTGCTCAAACGGACAGCTTTCCGGTTCCTCCAGTGCCAATCAACTGGTCTGTCATAACGGTTGCGGCAACTTCGGGGTTCATGGCTCCGTCAAAACAGCCGTTGAGACCGGTGAAATACAAGTGCCTCTGGTCTGCGCTTATGGCGAGCAAGGCTTCTTTGACATCTTCACTGAAGTTTCAGATCAAGTCTGTCAAGATGGACAAGTCGTCAGCTCCAATGCCCGCCAAGGCAGTTTGAAAACTGCTGGCAGCTGTCCTGTCTACAGCTATGCCCCGTCTGAACAATTCTCCGCCTGCTCTGCAGATTGCGGAGGATCACAAGATCGCATCTTTGTCTGCCAAGACGATAAAGGATCGATTGTCGACAGTGTTCGCTGTCAAAATCTTGTCGCCCCTGTTGAGTCCCGCGTCTGCGACGGCAACCCGATGGCCGCTGCTTACCAAACCTCCGCCGTTCGCCAAGAGGAGGCTAACAGCTCCGAGTTGTGCCCGGCCAATCAAATTGGTGTGGTGGTTAAAATCCGCGACGTGACGGACATTAAAAACTACGCCTGTATCGATCATCAAGTGCAACTGGAAAGCGAAGTCTCAACTCCCGGAGCATGGGCTGAAGAGCGTTACTGCCGTGACTATATTGCTCGCCGTTGCTCTCAAGACAGCTTAAGCAATGACGAAGCCCAAGGTCGCTATCAATGGATGGTGAAATGTCAGGATGAACTGCCTATCATCAAGGAGTTCCTGGATAAGTTCGGCTCTGTGTCTGTATCTCTGAGCGGTAAGAAAACCACTCTCAACACTTCAGGCCGAGATATCTATCCGACATTCATGGATCACTCGACAACACCTGAAAAACCATGGATTGCTCCTAAAAATAAAAATGCAGACTGTGTCATGCCCGCCACAGCGTATGTCTCCACCATCTGCGTCTCCTCTTGTGCAACACCTGAACAGGTCATCTTAGCTGAAGAAGTCTCCGGCAAAATGAAGTATGTGTCCTTCATCGATGCGCTCACTCAAAACACCGGCCACGTCGCTTCGTTGAAAAATGCCCAGTCTCTACACAGCAAAGTTGTGAACAAAGTCAAAGTGGATCAATGGGTGACCGAGTTGATTGACAGCGAACACGAGATCTTAGTCTTCAAAATGAAGTCCGGTCGCGAGTTGCGTGTCACGCCGAACCATCCTCTGCTCCGCGCAGACGGTGTCATGAAAACAGCCGCAGAGTTCACACTCAGCGATTCCTTAGTGCAATTGGGTGGCGAGTTGGATCCTATCGAGTCCATCTCTCCGATCAAACACTTCGGCAAGGTCTACAATGTCTTCGTTCAATCGGATGACACTTATAAGAACATCTTGATCACCAACGGTTATCTGAATGGCTCCGCTTACTTCCAAAACTCCGGAGCTCAAGACATGAATCGCTCTCTGTTCCGACAAAAAATGCTACGTGGAGTATTTAAATAATGAAAAGGAAAAGATCCATTATCCTAACTAGTGCCGGTATCATGATTCTCGGATTGGCTCTCGGAGTTCTGAAGAACTCCGAGACTCCGTCCTCCGACAAGAGCGAGTCTTCCGGAGTCTCGCCTGAAAAGATTTTAACATCTTCTCCTCGGGACACCGAAGCAACTCTGCCCGCAAGCACTCCTCATGCGGCTTCCAGCTCGCCAACACCAGAAGAAACCCAGCCAACCATCGCAACCCGACCTTTTATTTATGAAAAAGAATTGCAGGAATTTGCTCATCTCCGCGAGAAGGTTCTTCCCAACCCCGACGAACAAAGACTGCGAAAGGAACTTCTGCACAACTCCCGCGTGCTTCGCGCCTTGCAATCTCTTCTCGTAACAGCTCCCGGCAGTGAGGACGGTTTGCAATTGCAAAACACCGCCTTGGATCTTTTGCTGGAAGCTCTGCGCAGCGGTGCCCGAGCAGAAGCCGTAGCCGTTCTGAAAGCCGTGGTCGCCGACAGCAGCATTGAAAATTCCCAATTGGACACTCAGGCGCGCACGGAGTTGGCTGGAGTTAAGGCCGAAGTGCTCTTCTATTGGTCTGCCGCCGATCCGACAGCCAATTCAACTATCGAAGCTGCTCTTCCCGGTCCTGTCAGTCAAAAAATTTGGGGTAATGTGCAGATTCAACAGAAAAAGAACCTGGCTGAGTCTCGATCATTGCAAGCTCAACGCTAAGAACTCCATTTATTTTCTCGAAGCCGCTTTCAGTGTTGTGATGGCGGCTTTATAGTCTTTACCAAAAACATAGCTGCCGGCTACAAACACATCGGCTTCATGACAAAGAGCTGCGGTCTCCGCATTGATTCCGCCATCCACTTCAATCAAGCAAGACAGTTGATGAGTTTGAATCTCCGCACGCAGTGCCGAGATCTTTTGAATCTGATCAGCCATAAAAGACTGTCCGCCAAATCCCGGCTCCACCGTCATCACTAAAACCAAATCACAAAAAGGCAAGAGAGGAAGCACCTTTTCAACAGCCGTTCCCGGTCGCAAAGTGATGCCTGCTTTTGCTCCGAAAGCCCGAATCTTCTGCAACACCTCTTTGGGATGAGAAGTGGACTCCACATGGATCGTCAAAATATCACTGCCCGCTTTAACGAACTCTTCAATATAGCGCTCCGGCTTTTCAATCATCAAGTGAACATCCAAAGGCAAGGGCGAAACCTTTTTCACCGATTTGACCACGGGAATTCCAATCGTGATGTTCGGGACAAAGTGCCCATCCATCACATCGACATGAATCCAATCCGCTCCTGCTGCGGCCACCGCCGTGATCTCTTGTTCCAAGTTGGCAAAATCCGCTGATAAAATAGAAGGAGCCACCATTTTCTTAGACACCGAAAAGCTCTCCCACTTTCAGGTCATGCCCTTTAATAAAGTCTGCCACATTCATGCGATTGCGCGACTCGGGCTGCACTTCCTGAATTTTTAAAACACCTTCACCACAGGCGACAGTGATATCATCAGTATGCACAGCTGTCACCGAACCCGGAGCTGCCGTCGTCGCACCCGCAACAGCAGTCGCTTTATGGATTTTCAGTTTTTTTCCTCTAAAAAGAGTGTAGGTTCCAGGCCCATAGACAAACCCCCGAACTCGGCCATCCAAAGTCCGAGCTGACTGAGTCCAATCCAACAGCGACTCCTGCTTTTCAATTTTTTTAGCAATAGTAACTTGAGATTCATCCTGAGGCACCGGCGCCAAATTGCCACGCACATAGTCCATCAGCTCCACACGCAATAAATCAGCGCCGAACTCCGCCAGCTGATCATGAAGCTCCAGAGCATTCATCTCTGATCCGATCTTCAGGCGGCGAATGCCAATGATATCTCCGGCATCTAACTTCTTAACCATCTTCTGCAAGGTCACGCCACTCTCCACATCACCGGCCTCGATGGCCCGCTGAATAGGAGCTGCCCCCCGCCAGCGCGGCAAAACAGACCCGTGAACATTCACACAACCAAAAGTAAAAGAATCTAAAAAGCTTTGAGTGAGAATCTGTCCGTAAGCGACAACCACACCCACTTCCGCATTCCAGCTTTTGATTTCATCGAGAATCAGAGGATTGGACTTCAAAGACTCCGGCGCCAGAACTTTTAAATGATGTGCTTGAGCGACAACTTTCACCGGGCTGGGAGTCAATTGCAGCTTACGGCCCGCCGGGCGATCGGGTTGAGTGACAACACCCACCACTTCATAGTGATCATCCGCTAAAAGAGCCCGCAAAGAAGTCACAGCAAATTCTGGAGTTCCCAGGAAACAGACGCGGACCTTGCTCACACTTCACACTTTTCTTCATCAGAGGATGGTGTTTCCGTTTCCTCGTCTTTTTTATCCTTCACAGGATAGCCATACTTCTTGATCTGATTTTTAATCTTATTGCCCTTGATAAAACTCAAGTGATCTAAAAACAAAGTGCCCTCGAGATGATCCAATTCGTGCTGCATGCAAATAGCCAACAGACCATCTGTCTTCACTACAAATTCTTTCCCATTGACGTCATAAGCTTTCATCTCGATATAGTCGAAACGCTCTACAGTCTCGTAATAACCTGGAATGGAAAGGCATCCTTCATCAAAAGTTGTTTTACCTTCCCCTTTAACGATCTGAGGATTCACCAAAATCAAAGGCTGGGGCACCGCTTTTTCTAAATCTGTCATTTCATCATATTTGTAACGACGTCCTTTTTCATCTTTAGGACGAGTATCAATCACCACCATACGCACCAGCTCTCCCACCTGAGGAGCTGCCAAACCGATTCCACGCGCATCGTACATAGTTTCAATCATATCTTCTGATAGTTTTTTCAATTCAGGCCCGAAGGTCTCAACCGGTTTGGACACTTCCCGCAATTTGGGATCTGGGAATGTGAGGATTTTCATGATCATAAGGGACCTCCGAAGGCCCTCATTATATCAGCGTTTCAGGCGTTTGAGAAGAACCAAGGCAAAGAGCGACATGACTATATTCGGGGTCCAAGCGGCCACAATCGGCGGGACGCTCCCATGCTGTCCTAAAGTGATGCCCGAGGAATAAAATACATAATAAGCAAAGACCAAAGCCAAGCAAATCCCCACATTCAGCATCGTCCCGCCTGACCGCGCCCGACCCACACTGAAAGGAATTCCCAGCAGACACATCACCAGACCCGCAAAGGCAAAGCTGATCTTCGCATGGTAGTCCACCTCATAAGCCACGGTGTCCAAGCCCGCTTCCTTATTTTTTTTGATAAAGTGCTCTAGTTCCTTCTGTGACATCATGTCGGCAGTCTGCCCTGCGCTTTGCAAATCTTTAGAGTCCTCAGCCATAACGATGTTTTTATTTTTAAAAGGACTGGTCAGCGGAAAACTGGAGTCCTTGGAAAAAACCGTCACCGTTCCATCTCGCAAACGCCACTGCGACCCCTCAATCGCCACTTGCCGTGCCGTGATCATCTGCACCAGATCCCAACTCTCGCTGAAGAAGTACATCGTCAGCCCCTGCGCCACATCCCCTTTCGCATTCAAGGTTTGAATATTGAAAATGGAATTTTTAGAGCGATACCAAATTTTATCCGTTTTAATTGTGGAGAAACGATGTGGCTCCTTTTTGATATCATAATAGAAGACAAAGTTTTTTTCCTTCGCCGCCTTAGGCGCCACCCGATCGGAAACCCAATAGCCCAAAAAGGAAATAATCAAAACCCAAATCAAAATCGGCGTTGCAATCCGCAAAAGACTCATTCCACTGGCAAATAACGCAACGAGTTCATTAGCTTTATTCAAGCTAGAAAGAGCCAAAATTGTGCCCAACAAACAAGCAACCGGAAGTAGCTTTTGCAGAATATCGGGAAGATAAAAAAGATAATATTTAAGCAGAGCTGAAGTGGCGACATCTTTATAATTCACCAATGTAGACATTGCATCGATAGCAGTAAAAAGAGTCAGGAAAACTAAAAGACCTCCGATGAAGTATCCCCAGAAAAGCCATGATGTGTAGCGATCAATTCTATTCACTCTCTCCACCCCAAGAAAATAAGCGGCCTCGATGCCTTTCGGCTATTATCCTTGACTCGCTTGCAAATTCCTATTTTACTTTTAGCATGGCTTTACGCGTCTTACTTGCAGATGAGAGTTCCACAATCAAAAAAGTAATGCAACTGGCATTGTCTGACTTCGGGGTTGAAGTTAAATCGGTCCCCGTGGGTTTAGACGTGCTCGCTGTCACCAAAAATTTTAAGCCCGATATTATTTTCGCCGATGTGTTGCTGACCAAACGTTCAGGCTACGATGTCTGCGCCGATCTTAAACAAGACTCGGAGACTACGCACATTCCTGTCGTCTTGATGTGGAGCGGTTTTATGGAAATCGACGAGGCCCGAGCCGTGAGCTGCAAGGCAGACCGCCGTTTGGAAAAGCCTTTTGATGCGGATCACCTGCGTTCTCTTGTGAAAGACCTTGTTCAGAAAACCTCGACCAATCCAGTGAGCAGCTATTTGAACTTTCCTTCCATGCCTGATTTTGAAGAGGTCAAATCAGAAGCTCCAGCTGCAACTGCCGCTTCTTCGCTGGCACCAGAAGAGCTCTCGGAAGAGAGTATTTTTGCCATCCCTGAAGCTCAAGAGGAAGGCTTTGCCACTCTCCATGGCGTCGAAGTCCCTCTACCAGAAGTGGACGAAGAGTTCTCCGCTGTGCCCCTGATGACCACTCCGAAAGCCCCGGATGAAGCTGACGAAGGTGGCTGGGCTCATCAGGATTTATCGAAGTTTAAAATCCAACTGCCTGAAGCGGAGTCTGAAGACTTCGCTTCAAAATTTGTCATCCCTCAAGACGAAGAACTGTCACAACCTCATGTTGAAGTGGCCGGTGACTTCGAAGAGATCAGCTTTATGCGTCCTCATCCTGAGAGCTCCCCTGTTGGCAAAAATGTGGCCGCCAAAGTGGAAAAATCCGTGCGCGAGCAGATGATGGAGACTCTGCAAAAGAAATCCTCTAATGCCCAGCCCAATAATTCTGCTTCCGCTCAATCCAAGATAGACATCAACGAGAATATGGTAGAAAAGATCCTTCGAGAGGAAGCTCGCGAAGTGATCGAATCTGTATGTTGGAAAGTCCTTCCTGACATCGCAGAACGTCTGGTTCGCGAAGAAATCAATAAGCTCCTCAAAGAAGTACAATAGCAGAGCCCCGCCTCTGCTTCATCAGGAGTTCGAGGCCATGACGTTATTGGAACTTATTCGTGCCGCCATCAAAGAAGATATGCCTAATGGAGATGTCACCACAGAGTCTCTGGCTCTCAAGCCGCGACCGGGTCGCGCGCGCCTCAAAGCCAAGGAGGATATCGTCCTCTCCGGAGCCATGGCCTTTGAACAATCCATGCAGTCCTTAGAGCCCAGCGCCCGTGTGAAGTGGCACTTCGAAGAAGGCGAAGAAATCCTCAAAGGACAAATCATCTGCACGATCGAAGGCGATCTGGTGCAAATCCTGAAAGCAGAGCGCGTGGCTCTGAATTTCCTGGGACATCTATCTGGTATTGCGACTCACACTCGTCGTTTTGTCAAAGCCGTGGCAGGCACACAGACTCGTATTTTAGACACTCGCAAAACGACCCCCGCTTTTCGTGAAATTGAAAAGCGAGCTGTTATGCATGGCGGAGGCGTCAATCATCGCATGAACCTCAGCACCGCCATTCTGATTAAAGACAATCATATTTCTGTGATGGGTGGAATTAAAAATGCGGTCACACGAGTTCGTGAGCACTCCGCTCTTTCCATCGAGGTCGAAGCTCGCAATCTGGAAGAAGTGCAAGAAGCTGTCAGCCTGAATGTACAAAGAATTCTCTTGGACAATATGGACAATGAGACTTTGAAAAAAGCTGTGGCCTTGATTCCGGCGGGGATCGAAACCGAAGCCAGTGGCAATATGAATCTCGAGCGCGTGCGCTCTGTAGCCGAGCTCGGAGTGCATTTTATTTCTGTCGGAGCTTTAACTCACTCCGCTCCTTGCGCTGATGTCAGCCTTGTTTTCCAGTGGGAGGACTAAAATGGATTCTCCTGTTTCCGACATTCGCATCGGTCATGTCACCTCACAATGGGCCGAAGACAATCATCTCTTTGTCTGCTATGAGAAACAAATGGCCAGCACCAATGCTCGCGCCAAAGAAGAAGCCTTTGCCGAAAACCTTCTCGAGGAATCCCTCTGTCTTTATCTTTCCGATGATCAGAGCGCCGGACGCGGTCGAGGTCAAAACACATGGATGAATGCCGCTCCCGGCAGCTCCCTTTTAAGTTCTTGGTCTTTTCTGCTGGCGACCAAGCCTCAGCCGACAACGTCATGTCTGATGGGTTTGGCTGTATATCGTGCCTGCACCGGCACCTGGCCTTTCTTGCCTTGGAGCCTGAAGGCACCCAATGATATTTATATCGGCAGTAAAAAAGCCGCCGGCTTGTTGCTTGAAAATATTCTCCAAGGAGATGAAGTGCGCCTCATCGTCGGCCTTGGTCTGAATGTTATGGCAGCCCCCGAAAGTGTCTCGACGGCAACAAGTCTTCTGCAATCCCTGCCGATGGGAGCTCCCCTCTTAGGCCAAGACTACATTACTTTCCTGGATCGCCTGTTTTATGAGCTCACAGACGCTGCATCTCGCTGCGGAGAGCCGCTCACGCCAACAGATCAACTCTCTCTTCTCACCGCCTTGAACTGCCATCCTCTGCTGAAGGAAAAATACACAGGTATGTCAGCAGATGGCAGCTTGCACATTGGAGAAAAGAAAATAAACTGGATGAGTTTGTAAGGAGAGTTTATGGCTTTAACTTTCACACCCTTCCCTGATTTAGGCAATGCTTGTCCCGATTTTACCTTGCCTGCGGTGGATGGAAAAAAATATTCTTTGCAGGATTTTCCTCGCGGCAAACCACTAGTGATCATGTTCATCTGTAACCACTGCCCGTATGTGAAAGCAATTGAAGACCGCTTGCTTCAACTCGGCCAGGATTTGAAAAAGCAGGGTGTGCCTGTTTTAGCCATTTGTTCTAACGACAAAGACAGCTATCCTGAGGACTCTTTTGAGAATCTACAAAAGCGGGCGCAGGAAAAAAATTATCCTTTTCCTTATCTTTACGATGAGTCGCAAGAAGTCGCTCTCAAATTCGGAGCTGTGTGCACGCCCGACTTTTTTGTCTATGACTCTCACCATAAGCTGGCTTATCGCGGACGTCTCGATGACTCCTGGAAAGAGGCGGATAAGGTGAGTAAAAGAGAGCTTTACGATGCCGTTCAAAAATTGCTAAAAGGAGAGCAGGTCTCCGAAAACCAAACCCCGTCTATGGGATGTTCAATCAAGTGGGTGTGATACTATGAAATACATCTTGTTTTTTGTTTTAGTCGCTTTGACAGCTTTTGGATTATTTTTGGCCAACTATTTAGGCGCTTTCAAAGGCGTGGATATCAGCCAAGCTCAGTACGGCCCGCTGAAAATTGTTTACTTAGAACATGTCGGTCCCTATCACAAAGTAAATAAAATCATCGAAAAGGTCGAAAAACACATGGCTTCAATCGGAGCTCCTTGTGCGCGCACTTTCGGTGAATATTTCGACGATCCTCAATCTGTTGAGGAAGCTCGTCTGCGTTCTCGCGTGGGATGTGTTGTCGAAACGCCCCCCTCTTCCCTGCCAGAAGATTTTAAATCTGATGAATTGCCTGAGCGCAAATATGTCGTGGCCGTCTTTACAGGATCTCCGGGGATCGGGCCTATAAAAGTATATCCCCGCGTGAATGACTTCATGTTAAAACAAAATCTGAAGCAAACAGGGGCTGTTGTGGAAATTTATGAGATTCACTCCATCACAGAGAAAAATGCCATGACCACCACTTACTTATTCCCAGTTCAGTAATTTAAAACGCGTAAAAGAATCGAACTTGGTTAGAACGGACAACAAAATGACAGCAGCCAAGGCACGCGCGGAGGGAGTGGCGCGAAGACGCCTCCCCGGGGCTCCTTATAAAACGACTGATCGAACAATGAAGCCGGTCTTTTCTTGGCGCACTCTCAATTAATTTCGTACTCGGCGAGGACTTCCACTCGCACTTTCACCTGTCCCGCGGCAACCTCCGTTGAAGCCGATTCTAAATTGGCCTTCATCATCATGCCCATAGGACGAGGGCCACCGCCACCGCCTGAGGTAGAATGACTGATGCGAGCGACACTCTTCACTTTCACTCCAGCTGCCTTGGCAATTTCTTCAGCCTTTACTTTGGCAGCCCGAACAGCCTCTCCTAAAGCCGCAACTTCAACTTGAGATCTTTTATCTGAATCCCAAGTGAGATTTTGCACATTGATTCCTGACTCCGCACTTTTGCGGTCCGCAACCAAAGCATCCAGGAAAGTTCCCGCATCTTCAACTTTACGCAGAGTCGCGACCAAAGTCTGGCTCACGCGAAAGCCGACCATTCTGTTCTGGCGTGTTTTCTGATCGTACTCATATTCAGGAGTGAGGGTGTAGTTTTCTGTCTGAATGTCTTCTTTTTTCAATTTGTATTCATCAAAGGTTTTTTTCGCATGTTTAAATTGAACAGCAGCTCCCTGTTGAGCTTGTTTCGCCGTCGCAGCCCGACTCCACACTTCAATATTGAAGTTCACCATGTTTGGGTCCATGCCCTTCTCAGCCACACCGTTCACGACAATAAGGCGATCCTCAGCCGCGGCGGCTGTCCCCATCAGACCCCAACAAAGTAGCAAGACCATTCCTGTTGTTTTTTTCATAGAACCTCCAACGCCAAAGTTTACACTCGTCCGTTTATCTTAGGCAGCACATTCCTGGACGCGCTGATTCTTAGATTGCTATTCATCAGAGCTTTTCTCGATAATGAACTATTCCATAAATAACTTGAAGGAGCCTTCATGAAAAAACTAGTTCTTATAACAACCGCTGCGGCCTTAATGACCACTGCTTGCGCCACGACAGAAGAGAATCCCAACACCGCTAAAGGGGCGGGCATCGGCGCCGCTGTCGGAGCCGTCGCAGGTGCTGTGATCGGCCACCAAACAGGCCGTCGCAATGAAGGCGCTCTGATCGGAGCTGCTTTGGGTGCCGGCGTTGGAGGTTCTGTAGGTTATCGCCTCGACAAACAACAAAAAGAATTGGCAAAAATCGCCGAGACCAAACGCACTGAGCAAGGTTTGATCACAAAACTCAAAAGCGACATCTTGTTTGAATCTGGCAAAGCAGACTTAAAACCTCAAGCCAAAGAGAACATCAATCAATTGGCTGCAATCATGAAAAAATATCCTGAGAACGTACTCACTGTGCGCGGTTATACAGACGATACAGGTTCCTTGATGGTGAACAATCCTCTGTCACAGCAACGGGCTGAATCTGTACGCATGCAACTGTCAGCAGCAGGAGTTCCCGCCAACACGATTTCCGCGATCGGAATGGGCTCTTCCAACCCTGTTGACCCGGCGAAGACAAAAGAAGCTCGTGCGAAAAACCGCCGTGTCGAAATCGAAATCACTGTCGACGAATCGAAAGTTCCTAAAAAATAATGAGCAACGATTCCTCATTTGTTTTTCTCACCACCTGCGCGGATATCTCTGAAGCGCAGGTGATAAAATCCTTCCTGGAAGCTCAGGGCTTTCATCCCTTTCTACGCGATGAAAAAACCCAGGGTGTGGCACCTCATCTCAGTCAGTTTTTAGGAAAAATTACGTTGGAGATTCCTGAAAATGAATTCCCCGCGGCCTCACAAGCTCTGGAAAAAGCCGAGCAAGCAGCCAAAGAAGAGTCTGCTGTGACGCCACCACCGCCCGCCTTCAATTTGCAACACACTCAACAGATGGCAAAGAAGGCTCTGTGGAATGCTCTCTTGGGTTGTATACTCATTCCTTTATTCTGTAATTTCTACTCCATGCTTTTAGGCTATCGAGTTCTCAAAACAGAAGTTCCTCTGAGCTCAGTGAGCAAACGACGCATTTTATGGGCTATTCTTTTTAACTCTCTGGCGTTTTATATCTGGCTCTCTATCGGCCCCAGCTACTTCTTTGCATCAGGGCGCTAACAAAATAACCAGACTCTCTTTATAACTCGGTGGGATGACTTGCCAATCAGTCCAAGGCAAGTTCTCCACATCCTCTGATTATGTTTTGGCAGCACTCACTTTTTTTTCATCTTATGAAAATAAAAAAGGCCTGTGATTTCTCACAAGCCTTCGCATTTTTTCTTATCGACAATCTCTTACAGACCGCGAATCAGATTCAAAGCACTTCCCGCACGGAACCATTTTAATTGTTCCGCATTGTAAGTGTGTTTCAATTCCACAGTTTCAGAAGAGCCGTCTTGATGTTTTAAGATCATCTTCACGGATTTGCCCGGAGCCAGATCTTTCAGATCCACCAAACTCACCAGATCAGCTTCCTGGATTTTGTCATAATCTTTTGGATTTGCAAAAGTCAGAGCCAACACACCTTGCTTCTTCAAGTTGGTTTCGTGGATACGAGCGAAAGATTTTGTGATCACAGCAGTGGCACCCAAGAAACGTGGAGACATCGCTGCATGCTCACGAGAGGAGCCTTCACCGTAGTTCTCATCACCGATGATAACCCAACCACGTTGCGCCTTTTGATAGTCCCGAGCAATGCGCGGGAACTCAATACCCGTAGCACCTGTGAGAAGATTTTTCCCTTTACCAATTTCACCAGTGAAAGCATTGTCCGCTCCCAAAAGCATATTGTTAGAAATGTTGTCCAAATGCCCCCGGTAGTTCAACCATTTACCGCCTGGAGAGATATGATCTGTCGTGCATTTGCCTTTAGCTTTCGCCAAAACCAAATTTTCGACAAAGTCTTGCCCATTCCACTTCGTGAATGGCGCCAACAGTTGCAGACGCTCTGATGTCGGGCTGACTGCCACCTGGGCCTGAGCTCCGACAGGTTTTTGATAACCTTCAGTATCAGGAATAAAACCTTGAGCTGGCAACTCAGGAGCTACCGGCGCCTGCAGTTTCACTTTGCCTTTAGGTCCTTCCAACTCATCTGTCGCAGGATTGAAATCCAAACGTCCCGCCAAACCTAAAGCCATCACGATCTCTGGTGAGCCAATGAAAGCCAAAGTCTCAGGGTTGGCATCATTACGTGCGCGGAAGTTACGATTGAAAGAAGTTACAATAGTATTCTTCTCTCCCGACTTCACGTCATCACGTCGCCATTGTCCGATGCAGGGGCCGCAGGCATTCGCCAAAACAGTTGCACCCACTTCATTGAAAGTTGTCATCTGACCATCGCGCTCGATGGTTTTTTGAATCTGAGTGGAGCCTGGAGAAACCAGGAAGGGTTGATTCATCTTCACGCCGATTTCCATAGCTTGTTTCGCCACGAAAGCTGCGCGACCGATATCTTCATAAGAAGAGTTCGTGCAAGAACCAATCAATGCTGAAGAGATCTTGATTGTATAACCTTTCTCCGCCGCTTCTTTCTTCAAAGCGGAAATCGGGCGAGCGATATCTGGAGAGTGAGGTCCCACCAAGTGGGGCTCCAAAGTCGAAAGATCAATCTCATAAACTTCATCAAAGTATTTACCTGGATTGGAGACCACATCTGCATCCGCAGACAGGATGTCTGTGTGCGCATCCGCCACTTTTGCTAAAGCCTCACGACCTGTGGACTTCAAGTAAGCTGCCATGCGATCATCATAAGGGAAGACAGAGCAAGTCGCTCCCAATTCTGCGCCCATATTTGTGATCGTAGCTTTGCCAGTACAAGAGATGGAGTGAGTTCCTTCGCCGAAGTACTCAACAATTTTGTCTGTTCCACCTTTTACAGTCAGCATTCCGCAAAGTTTCAAGATCACATCTTTAGCAGAAGCCCAACCTGACAACTTGCCTTTCAAATGCACACCAATCAGTTTTGGATTTTTCACTTCCCATGGCAAACCGACCATGACGTCGGAAGCATCCGAACCACCTACACCGACTGCACACATTCCCAAGCCACCTGCATTCGGCGTATGAGAGTCCGTTCCAATCATCAAACCACCAGGGAAAGCATAGTTTTCCAGGATAACTTGGTGAATGATCCCTGCTCCAGGGCGCCAAAATCCAATGTTGTAACGAGACGACGTGGTCGCCAGAAACTCAAAAACTTCTTTATTTGCTTGGTTGGACACCGTCATGTCGATGTCTTTACCTTTATAAGCCTGGATCAAGTGATCACAGTGAACCGTTGAGGGAACCGCAGCTTCATCCTTGCCTGCCAGCATAAACTGCAAAAGTGCCATCTGTGCTGTGGCATCCTGCATAGCTACACGGTCTGGTCGTAACAAAAGAAAACTTTCACCTCTTACCAACTCTTGATTTTGAGGATCATCCAAATGTCCAAAAAGAATTTTTTCCGCCAAGGTCAAAGGGCGGTTCAAACGATTGCGTACAACAGCCACTCTTTCCGCTGTTTTCTTATATACATTTTGCGCCATTTCCGGCGTGGTTTCGATTTTTGAAGCCATAATTTCTTGCCTTTCTGTAAAGAACGCCCCATCCTAATGAAAAGCAGTTGAAAGCTCAATACTTGCCAATATTTACGCAAGGCACCAACTGCGCCTTTTTCTCTCCCACTTTTGTCCTCCCTTACTTCTATCACCCGAGGGGGCTTGAAGTTTTTACTCTATCACGAGGGCTGTAGGAGTATCTCCCTCCCTCTGGGGGAATTCTCTTGCGCCAGTCATTGAAAATTGAATAGTATGCGCGCATGAAACAACTTCTTTTTTCCCTGCTTTTTATTTTCATCGGTTCCTCCTCTTTGGCAGAAGAATCCTACCCTCCAATAGATTACACACGCTCTTGTTATGTCGAGGAGACGGATGCTCTCA
>JBCECD010000018.1:0-2839 GCA_039206745.1 Bdellovibrio sp.
ACTTTGGGCTGAGGCAGAGCTTTATTGTTCTTAGTCCCAGAGTCAGGATTCGCCAACATATTTTTGATTCTGTTGGTGAGATCCTGTTTGATCACCAAGTATTGAGTCATCTTCTCTGTTCCCAACAGAGGCTTCAGACGATCATACTCCTCTTCATTCAGACGGCTGTAATTCTGCAAGACTTTACGATAACGTGTGAGCTCTTCTTCCTTGCTCTTTGTTGTTGTCAAGGACCCCATCTTTTCAACAGAAGCTTGCAGAGCCTGATTCAGCTCCGCTTTTTTTTCATTGAGACTTTTAACGATATCTGTGAATTTTTTTTCTTCGCTGGAACCGAGCTTCAACTCATCACTCATTTTCCAGATCAAAAGTTCCTCAAGCTGATTGCGCTTTTCCGCCGCTTTTATCGAGGAGCTTCCTATCAGGATAAAAATAGACAATATTAAGTGTATCAAACGCACGCCTTCACCCAGCATGGGTGTTAGCGACCGCTTTCACCCATGATTTTTTTGAATTTAGCCACTGTTAAATTTTCAAATGATTCGCTGGCTACGTCCATAAAAAAGTCAGATTCGCTCTGCATGCTGATTAAAGTCTGGGAAGCTGCTTCCGGCGATAAAAGAGCTTCCGCTACTATTCTTTCGGTTCCATCACTGGCCAGTCCAGCTCGTTGCATGGCTTGGTTTACTTTTGACACCTGATTCACCGCCAGGAAGCTGACCACAGCCAAAGCGGCTACGCCGCTGGTGGGATAAAGCCATCCCCGCCAGTGAGCTCTTAATAAATTACGGGACTTTCCTAAAAAGGGGGCTGGAGCCACTTCGGTCTTTTCCACCTCTGCCATGATTTTATCATGCAATCGCTCGAAGAACTCATCACCCTCGGGCATTGCAAGGGTGTCGCGTTTTTTTAAACCTTTACGAACCTTTTCCATTCTATCCAGGGGTTCCATATATGTTTATCCTTCCGCTTCCGCAAATCTTTGGCTGACTTCCATAAAAAAGCCGCCAACCTCCTCTGTCCAATCTTTCAACTCCGCCTGTTGCTCGAAAGTCTGTCGCAACTTTAAAAGAGCATGGCGATAGTTGGCTTTAGCCGTATCATAAGGGCACTCCATAATATCTGCGATTTCATTGAAGCTAAGATCTTCATAAACTCGCAATACCAGAGCGGTCTTCTGTTTAAAGGGCAACTTCTCCACTTCTTGATGCAAGATATCCGCAACCGCTGTGTGCACCAACGTGCGCTCAGCCTGGGGATCTACTGCCAGCTGTACATCATCTATATCTACAGTCTCCCTTTTCCACTCCCGAATTTTGTTTCGAGCCGTGTTCACCGCAATTTGAAACAACCAGCTTTTAAAAGAGGCGCGACCTTCGAAAGAGTTCAGCTTTTCATAAGCTTTGATGAACGCTTCTTGCGTTACATCCTCCGCCGTATCCATGTCCTTGACAAATCTCAAACTCAACCGCAGCACGCCTCTTTGATGTCGCTTCACGAGTTCGGAAAAAGAACGTCTGTCACCAGACTTCACTTTTTCTACCAGTTCAAGATCTGTTACGTTGAGATCTCTCTCCATACTTTGACTCGTTTCTGTCTAAATTCGGTTAATCTTTTGAATTTTTTTCCAAGAAGAACCTCTTCGCTCCCCTCAGCCTGCGGTAAATTCGCCCCCAAAACCCGCACGCCTCAAGTTTAAAATAGATGCAATCTTAATGCCGGACCAAAGTAGTCAGAACGACACTAAATATATGAAATGATTTATGATTTTTAGAAAGTCTTATCTCTGATATTAGAAAATCTTATGGGGCCGCGGGCCGGCTTAAGGAACCACTGTGACGCGGTTGCGACCCGTTTGCTTGGATTGATAGAGAGCTTTATCAGCCCGATCGTAGATCTGAGTCCAATCCGTTTCGTGGACCGCTTTAGTCGCAACCCCTACGGAAATAGTAACCGGAATTTTTCTTCCCTCAAATACAAACTCATGGGCTTCTATAGTCTGACGAATACGTTCGCCCACTTCGCCGGCGGTTTTGGAGGGAGAACCGCTCAAAAGCAAGACAAACTCTTCGCCTCCATAACGGGCAAAGAAGTCATTCGAACGGATCAACTTCGTGATCACCACTCGGCACAGCTCCTTGAGAACATAGTCTCCGCCAGGATGACCGTGAGTATCGTTGATCTTTTTGAAATGATCGATATCGAAAGTCACTAAACTAAAAGGCTCATTAAGCACTTCGGAGCGCTTCATCGCCTCAGGGCCTTTTTCAATCAAAGCTCCCTTGGAGTGAGCTCCGGTCAAAGCATCTTTCTGCGCTCTTTCATACATGGCGGCGTTGGTCATGGCTTCCAAGCTGCCTTTTTCCAGGAACTTGAAAATCACATTGCCCGTTTTGATCTGATCATTATTTTTTAAAAGACAGGAAGCCAAGGGCGGCAAAACCTGACCGTTCACCACGGTCTTATTTGTCGATCCCAAGTCAATGATCGACACTTCGCTCATATTGACTGCAAATTTCGCGTGCGAACGACTGAGACTGCGGTCATCAATATAGACCTGACTCTCCACAGAGCGACCAATCACAATATCATTGGCTGTGATGGGATATTGTTTTCCCACATAGCCTGGAGGCCCGATCAGAACCATAATAGCCGGGGGCACTTCATCAGCCTCTTTCAGACGGCCTTTGAATGTGTCACTGGCTACAATACTGGTTTTTTCTAAATTGTCGTTGGGATTATCATCGCTTTGAACCATAAGAAAAAGTATACGGCTGAGGAACGACGAATGACAATCATGCTTTCCGCAATTTTTCTTTCGCTAGTCTCTTGCCCAGCT
>JBCECD010000018.1:2849-16741 GCA_039206745.1 Bdellovibrio sp.
AAACCCGCAACCACCACCTGCCAGAACATAAAGAGATATCCCAAAGCCTGCTCATCTAGGACTTTAGTCTGAAAGGTCATGGTCGAAACTCCATTTTTTTGTAGAGCTTCCTGGGTGGCCAACGCCTCTGCCCGCAAAAGCTCTCCCATGGTACGCCCCTGCAAATCTTTTGTTTCTGGAAAGCGGGTGTGAACCAGTTTTTGTGAGCCTCCCTCCGACTCCTCCACACGCAGGAACATCACAAATTTATCGCGCGCTCCTTCCATCACTTGCTGCAATATAGAGTGCTGATCTGAAGCTCCAATCGCCCACAGGGGAGTGCTAGCACGAGGCTTCGGAGCTTTTCCTAAAGACTCAGCCCACAGCTGCTGAAACCAACCACCAAAACTTTTTAAGCGTGAGTTATAAAACCACAATAAAGTGATCCACTCCTGGCGCTCAAAACTGGCTAAGACATGCTCTATGGTTTTTTCAATCAAAGCTTCATCCTGCAAAGCCAGTCCTGCTCCCCGGCGGATTTTTTCCAAATCCAATCCTAAAAAAGCCGCCGGCATCATTCCCACCGGAGAGAGCACCGAGAAACGTCCTCCCACATCCACGGGAATTTCACAAAAAGGAGTGTTATGCTGACGACCCCATTCAACTAAAGAACTCTTTTTGGTTTCAGAGATCACACAGCTCTGCAAACCCAAAGACAATTTTTCCTGGGCATATATCTGCTCTAAAAACTCCAAAGCGCACAGAGACTCGATCGTGGTTCCGCTCTTGGAAATAAAAACCCATCCGACTTCTTTCAACTCTCCGAGATCTTCGATCAGAGTTTCAAACTCCAAGGCATCAACATTGTCGACGAAAAAGATATTTTTCGCATGAAAGACTTCCGCAATCACCCGTGTTCCCAGAGAGCTGCCACCCAGCCCGACAATGACCAGGCGCTTAAAGCGCGCCCGCATCTTTTGCCCGACTTCATAGGACTGCTGCCACAGAGGTACACGCTCCACCAAATGAGGAAAACCAATGTCTGTTCTTTTTAAGAAAGACTGCAATGCTTGTTTCGCAACAGATGCAAAAGATTTTTCCTGAACTGAAAGACTCTGAGTTATCTGCAACATCGCTTATCTCCACTGAAAATAAAATTAGGAGATCGCGACGTCTTCCTCGAGTCTGTGATAACCCTTCCACTCCTTTAGACGCCCACGAGGGCGTCCTCCGTCTTCCGGGTATTCAATCAACACATAAGTCAGCTTCGTGATCTTGCCCAAAGATACAATATCCAAAGATGTAATCTCAGTCCATGTTCCTGTGTTAAAATATTCTTTGTCTTCTGACCATTGCCGGTATTGATAGACATGGGTATGACCGAAAACCACTGTGTGCACACGGTCATCCGATAAAACTTTACGCGCCGACTCACTTAAATCGGGAAAAATAGCACTTTCTGCGATGACCTGGATGATACGACGTAATGGCCAATGTCGACGTGGATCTTTAACAAACGCACTCTTGATAAAATATCCCAGAGCCATAAAGAAGGCGCGCACAATAACACCCGTCTCATTGAGAAAAGTCCATCGCACCATTTTGCCAAAGGGGCGGATCTTATCCACATGCGGATAGTTTTGCTTGATTTTTAACACCACTTCCAAAAAGAAGTGCGAACCAAATGGCAAATTTAAAATTGGTTCCACCAGATCCTTTTTTAAAAAGAATTTTTTGGGGTCCATACGATTTGCGGCTTCATGCATGTGACCGTGCTCGATATGCACACCATCGAAAAAATACACTATGTTTTTAAAACGAATGGGCGTGCCAATCACATGATTCAAGTAAGCACGGCAGGCTGGCCACAACATGCCTTGATCATGATTGCCCACAATGTATGTGATCGTATTGCCTGGTTTGGCGGAAAATTCAGCCAGGGCTTTGAAGACATTTTGATGCCCTTTGACGATATCCTTCAAAATTTCGAGAGTGACCGCTTCGGTGATCACCGAAAGAAAATGCCCCTTGTAATCACATTGCAGGAAATTGAGGAAATCCCCATTGATGATCAGCTCGACTTCATAGTCTCTATACACACCTGAGGAGTAATAGTGGATGAACTCCACGAGCTTTTCCCCATAGTAGAATTCTTCCAGGGAGTTGATGCCGCCCTTTTCGAGCAGCCGACCTTTGCCCAAATGCAGATCACTGACAATCACCTTGATTTTTTTGACAGGAGTTGGTTTGGCTGCGGCAGCCGTATCGTGATTCTCAACAGGGGGCGAGACTTCCATATCACTCAGCTTTCTTCAACGGAACGGCACTATCCTCTTTCGCCTCCAGGTTCGTCAAAGCCAAACGCAATGCGCGCTCAGTGCGTTTGAACTGATCCTGATTGGCCTCGATAGCCTTATTCAACTCAAGGCACTTCTTACGATAATTATCGAGTTCCTGAGAGAGCTGATCAATCTTTCTTTTTTGTTCTAAAATATACTCATCTTTAGACCGAACCAGGGCTGATTTCTCCGCACGTAGCAACTCCAGGCGGTTTTCGAGCTCGCGCTCGCGCACACGGATCTTTTTAAAGTCGGATTTAAGTCGAGTTTCCAACTCATCAACTTTAACGCGGGCTTTCGCGACCTCGGTCTCTTTGAATTGCAAATTGCCTTTCAAAACCAAAATTTCACTCTGAGCCGATTCTTGAACCTCGAGCTTTTCTTTTTCCAAACCTGAAATACGCACGGCCAGTTCGTCTGTGCGATTGCGAATGATCTCACCGGCTGAAGCCAACTCCTCATTCTCCGCTCGCAATAACTCCACTTCTTTTTCCAAATCCAGAATGCGTTGTTGAGCTAATTTCAAACTTTCCGCTTGCGCCAAGCTGGCATCAACAGAAGTCAAAACATTCGCCACACCCCGCGCTCCGCGATAGTTGCCCACGCTGACTTTCACATCAACATCAGGATTTTTGCGCGCTCCCAAGCGAGCATTGGCAAAGCCATCCACAGCCACAGTGCGCTCGGCATCTGTCCCAGCGGGCATAGCCGAAGAAGAAGTCATAGGGCCGATTTCTTGTTGAATAGATAAAGTCTTATCAGCTGTCGCCAAAGGACGAGTGGCCTCATCGACTTCGTCCGCGACATACTCGCCACCACGGATCGAAGGCACCTGCGGCGGCTCTACAGGCTCCGCAGATTCCACGCTGTCAGAAGATTGATAACCACCATCGGCAGAAGGACCTTGATAGCGCTCTTCTTCGGCAGACGGAATTGACAAATATTCTTCCGAGGGAGGCAGACCTTCAAAGCCCTCAGGCAGATCCATGCTCTCCACGGGCTTTTGCGAAGCCGGCGAATCACTCTCATAAGTGTCCATGCCACCGGTGAATTCTGAAGACTCAAGTTCTTTATCAATATTGTTTTCCAGGCTCTCCCAGACATTATTGGAGATGCTGGTTTTTTCCAAACGATGAGCCTGATCATCCATCGTAGGCATTCCTACGAAAGAGGATTCCCCTTGAATATCTTTGAGATCGTCCATGAGGGACTCAATCAAATTTTCCGCAGCTGAGGATTTTTTTTTCTTTTTGCTCATATCTACTTGGAAATATCGGAATTTTTCAGCTCTCCCTTTAAAAATAAAACAAAACGTCCTGACAACAGGATCAAAGTCCTTGCCTTCTCATTTTGAGACAACCGCCGCTCTGGCGCGGCCAAAAAATACTTCATTCGACCACCGATCTTTGGTCGGACTTTGCATTTACACAACACCAGAAACACACTAGTGTTTATTAAATATAAAGGAATCTCACATGCAAAATGAAAATACATCTATCGAATTCACTGAGAAAATGACGGGATCTTTCATTCCTCATCGTTTTGTTTTGTCTCCCTTCAGTCCTCTCCCCCGCCAGGATTTTATTGCGGCGGAAAGACGCGAGGATCGACAGAACTTCGAATTCATTCTCACTATCTGCGTTCCTAATCTGGAGAATTATCTCATTGATCCCAGCACGCCCTCTCAAGTCACAGGTAAAATGACGGACTTCCGCTTTGCCCGCGAGGTTGCCGTCGAAAGAGGCTACTTTCAACTCTTCACTCAGCCCTCCGCCAGCCCCGATTTTGATACGGCAAAAGAGATGCATTACACTCTCTTTCTCACTGATCAGGAAGGTTGCAAATGGACTTTCTTTGGTTTCAAAGAGCTCCTGAAAGAATGTCCCGGCAATGGTTGGCAACAGACGACCACACTTTATTATTATATCTGGGAAGGTCATTCCACTTTTGAGAACTATGGCGATAAGCAAGTCCATGCCATCGGCACTCTACACATTGCTTTTGGCGACTTTCTGCAACAGCTGCGCAGCTTTAAAACCAATGCCGCTTCTTTCTTCGAGGAGAAAAAAGCAATTCTACGCTATTTCAAATCCTTCGCAGGAAATTTATGGGAAAGTTATGCTCCTTATATTTTTACCACCACCGCGGCCCGCTGGAATGACCACACCTATCCTCTGCACACCACACAAGGAGTGAATGCTGGAGAAAAAACTCTTCACCCCTTGGACACGCGTGATGGTCTGACAATTTCTCTACAACGCTTTAAAGTGCGCGAAAGCAAGAATGTGGTCCTACTTCTCCACGGACTGACAACCTCCACGGATATGTTCATTATGCCTGAGCATCAAAACCTGGTGAATCACCTGCATCGAGAGGGTTTCACCGACGTGTGGTCTTTAGACTGGCGCGGGAGCAGCCGCTTTGCCTACAATCTGACTCCACACAATCACTCTGTTGATGATGTCGCGAAGTACGACATTCCCAGTGCCGTCGAGTTCATCCGCACCTCCTGTGGCAGCGACGTCAAAATTCATGTGATCGCTCATTGCGTAGGAGCCCTTTCCCTCATGGCCTCTTACGCCGCTGGATATATTTCCAATCTTGGCAGTATTATTGCCAACAGTGTCTCCTTAACCCCCAAAGTGAGATGGCAGTCTTTTTTAAAAATGATGGTGGGTCCCGAAGTTCTCGAACACGCGTTTCGCTATACCTATGTCACACCAAAAGTGGGCTATCTCCCTGGCAGAGCATTTGGCAAATGGATCTACTGGATGGAGCGCTCCTTCCGCCGTGAATGCAAAGAGCCCGCTTGTCATGTGGTCAGCTTCATGTGGGGCTGGGGATTTCCAGCCGCTTTCAAACACCGCAACATTCATCCCATCACACACCGGCGCTTGATGGATCTTTTTGGCGGCACAAGCTTTCACTATTATCGTCATATCCGCAAGATGTTGCTCGCGAAAGCCTCGGTTTCCTGGAGTGATACCAAACCCATCCACTATCTCGATGAAATGAAAAACAGAGCGCTGCCGCCGACTTTGCTTATTTCCGGCGAAGAGAATCATATCTTTCCCGGGTCTAATTTAAAAACATATCAAATCCTGAAGGACACTCCTCAGGGTGCAAATGTGTTCTACCAGGAGTTTCCTCAATACGGTCACCAAGATATCTTTATGGGGCAATACTGTCATCAGGAAGTGTTTCCAGCACTCACTCAGTTTCTCCAAAGTCATGCTGCGAATATCTCTCTTGAACAAGAAGAACCACTTAAACTCAGAATTGCCTGAGCGGAGTTTTGCATGAAATACGACTATGATTATATTGTGATTGGTTCGGGTTTTGGCGGATCGGTGATGACCTGCCGCCTGGTGGAAAAAGGCTATAAGGTCTGCTTGCTGGAGCGAGGACGCAAATGGAAAATGCATGAGTTCCCCCGCCGCCCTCAGGATTTTCAGCAGAATATATTCTGGAATCCTCGTTCCCAAAAATTTGGCCTGATGGAATTTCGCGATTCACCGGAAAGTGATGTTCTCACTCTGACCGCCTCGGGTCTGGGAGGCGGCAGCTTGATTTATGCCAATGTTCTCTATCGTATGCCCGAAATGTTCTTTAAAGATTGGCCGGGACAAATCACTCGGCAAACCTTGGAGCCCTATTACACTCGCGTGCTTTCGACGATGGAGGCACGCCCTTATCCTTTTGAAAGCAGTTCTTATTATCGCAACACTCCGAAAACAGCCTTGCTTAAAAAAGTAGCCGAGCAGCTCACTCCTGCGGCAGAAGCCCTTCATCCCCCGCAATTCAAATTACCCGATTTAGCTGTGCGCTTTGAAGGCGAATTTCCCGGGCATCAAACTCGCAACAAACATGGAGCACTTCAGTCTCGCTGTAATAAATGCGGCGACTGCGATATCGGCTGTAATATTCATGCCAAGAACACTTTGGATTTGAATTATCTCTATCGCGCTCAACATCTGGCTGCGGCTCCTCATCGCGCGGATATTCGCACCCATGCTGAAGTGATTCGCATTCAACATCATGGCGATCACTACTCCGTCACCTATGTGATCCCTGAATACCCTCTGCAAGAAAATACTTTTACCGCCAGGAAAGTGATTCTCTCCGCAGGCTCTTTGGGCTCCACATCGCTTCTATTAAAGATGAAGAAGGCGGGGCATCTCCCTCGGCTCAATGATTGGCTGGGGAAGAAGTGGTGTGGCAATGGTGATCTGCTGTCTTTTGTTTTTAACACCAAACCAACTGTGGACGCGACAAACGGTCCCGTCATCACGGGTGCCATCGAATACGCCTTTAAAGAATATGCCGATGGCTATCCGCATGGCTTGTATTTACAGGAGGCGGGATGCCCTCAGGGTTTTGGCTGGTATATCGCAGGCAAAATCCCGCAAATACAAGGGCTTCAGGGGTTGTTTAATCTCTTTCGTCAGAGTGTAAAAAAATATCTGTTAAAAATCGCAGGCTGGAAGTACAGCAGCACCATCAATGTCGGCGAAGACTTTGCCAACATTCTCGACCACGGTCACTTCACCAAAAAATGCCTGCTGCTTTTAGGAATGGGTCGCGATCGTTCCGACGGAGAGATCCGCCTTCGCGAAGACAATGAAACCATTGTCCATTGGAAAATGAAAAGCAGTCGCTCTCACTTCCAACGCCTGCGCACTGAGATGAAAAAAGTAGCCGACATCCTGGGAGGTGTTTATGTGGACAACCCTCTCACCCATTTAAATAAAATTGTTTCTGTGCATCCCCTGGGAGGTTGCCCCATGGGAGACTCTCCTGAGGAAGGACTCGTCAGTCCCTTAGGTGAAGTTTATGGCTATGAAGGATTGTATGTTGTCGATGGAAGTATTATTCCCACCTCCACCGGTCCGAATCCTTCACTGACCATCGCCGCCTTGGCCGAGAGGATCGCTGATCATATTCCCGTGAAGATGTCAGAAGAGGAATCAGCTGGCCTTTTTTCCACCATTGATAGCTGATTCCACCGTCTGTACCAACTCATCCAGAGAATGGGATTGGTTGGACAGCTCCACCGAAGCCGCCGCAGTCTCTTCTGAAGAGCCGGCGTTGCTTTGTGTGACTTTATCCAGCTCATGAATCGCCCGAGCAATCTGCTGAATTCCACGGGATTGTTCCGAACTCGCATGGGCGATCTCTGAGTTCAGAGTCGATACTTTTTCCGTCTCTTGTACAATCACCTTCAGCACATCACCACTCTTCACTGCATAGTCGTAACTTTGATTGGCTTGGCTGACGCTGCTGGAAATCAGCTCTGAAATCTCTTTAGCTGATACAGCTGACTTTTGTGCCAGGTTTCTAACAGCTTCAGCAACCACCGAGAAGCCTTTTCCTTGTTCGCCCGCCCGAGCCGCTTCCACTGAAGCATTCAGAGCCAGCAAATTGGTTTGGAACGCAATATCGTCAATCACACCGGTGATCATTTCCACTTTTTGGGCTGTCTCAGAAACTGTTTTAATACTTTCAATCAACGTGGCAATTTGCTTTTCACCCTCTCGAGCTGCGACCATAGCGTTATTAGAAATGCTCTTGCCTGAATCAGCGCTCGCGGTGTTTTGTTTCACCATGCCAGTCAGCTCTTCAATTGACGCCGATGTTTCCTCCAAAGCTGCCGCCGCTTGGGTTGATGAACCACTTAAGTTTTGCGAGGCACCCGATATTTCCTGACTTGTCGAAGCCAGTAGAGAACTTGAGTTCTTGATCGATTGGATGGCTTCCATCAATTGCCTCATCGGCTTACGCAAGACCAACCACGCCAGGAGAATACTGACAACCAATCCTCCCAATGCGTATATAATAATATCAATAACTGAAGCTCTGCCCGCCGCATGAGTTGCAGCCATATCAGAAGTGATCGCGAAGACCCCATGAAGTTTACCATCGACCCAGTTCTCCATCGGATATCCCAAAATATCCTTGCCATTCTGAAAAGGACTCTGCTTGGGATTGCCATGACAAACCAAACACCCCTGTTTTTCCGAGAGGCGCACCGGGCGATAGACCATCACCGCAGCATCCGTTGTCTGAACCCATTCTTTTAAATCATGATCTTTTTCAAAACGATTGAAGATTTCCATCTCCTCAGACGTGGCAAGGTTCTCCTTGCGACGAGGCTCATTAGAGAACACTCGGAATTTATAACCACTTTTTTCAGCTTGATCATGCCCTACTTTGATTGAAGAAAAAATAGGGACTCTCTTCAGAATATTCATCTTAACTTCATCTGAAAGCTGGCCATCTGGATGTTTAGCCACCATGCCGTCAATGTATTCAATGAGTCCGCCCTGCTCCGCTACGAAGTCTCGAGTTCCTTCTAATTGATCCAGTATTGCCCGGCTTTTAACAACAAGATCTCGCTCACCTTGCTCTTGAATCTCTCTCCACGCAATTTGCGTAGCAGATAAAGACGCTATAGCAGCCGACAGTGCAACAATACCAATCACCTTCGTTACGAGCTTCACACACCCCTCCGTGTTTCTTCACTGTAGATATTCTACGGAAGATTTCCCACGGAGAAAGATGATGACCGTCATAAAATAGACCTTTATTTAGCAACAAATGTGAGTCAATTTGATATTCATCAAAAAAAGTTCAGTTTATTACAAGGAAGGCTCTGACTATTGTTAGATAGTGATCACTTTTTTGTACTCAGCCAATCTCTTTTCAAGATCACTCAAAGTCACTTTGGCTAAGGATTTCACAGAAAAATCTTGGATGGTGTGACTTGCCATCATCGAACCCATAATACACGCCTGTTTCAAATGGGCAATGGTCGGTGTGGTCTTTTGAGCTGCCAAATAACCAAAGAAACCACCGGCAAAAGTATCACCCGCACCAGTGGGATCAATGACCTTAGGAATCGGCATCGCAGGAAGAATGAAATACCCCTCATCACGGGAGTACATGGCAAAACCATACTCCCCACGCTTGATCACCACAGCACGCGGTCCCCAAGACGTGATCGTAGGGGCCGCCGCAATCGCATTTGCAGCTCCTGTCAGCATCTTCGCTTCCCCTTCATTGATCAAAACCAAGTCCACTTTTTTCAGAACCTCAATCAACTTGTCTTTTTTAATGGAAATCCAAAAGTTCATCGTGTCCATGCCGACAAATTTTGGTGCTTGCACTTGCTCCAAAACTTGAAGCTGCAACTCTGGCGCGATATTCGCTAAAAAGACAAAAGAAGAATCTTTAAAATGCGCTGGCAATTGCGGATTGAAATGCTCAAAAACGTTCAATTCCGTTTTTAAGGTCTTAGCCTCATTCAAATCACCTTCATAAGAACCGGCCCAATGAAAAGTCTTGCCTGGTACGCGCGACAAACCACCCAGGTCCACTCCACGAGATTGTAACATATCGTAGTCTTTTTGATCATAGTCCTCGCCGACCACTCCAACCACTCGCACTTTTGAAAAGAGCGATGCCGCCAAAGAGAAGTAATTAGCAGAGCCCCCCAAAGCGCGATCCACTTTTCCTGAAGGAGTTTCGATGGAATCATACGCTAAACTTCCGACGACAAGGATCTCTGACATTTTACTGCTCCTGCTGCACTGAATTTTCCAGCTGTTCACGTTTGTATTTAGGCAATCCCGCCAAGCGAGAATTGGAAATATCCATCGACTCCGGCTTGTTCGGAATCTGACTGGTTAATTGCCCGCATGCCGCAAAGATATCACGCCCCATGGAACGCCTCAAGAGAACATGTACTCCGAGACGCATCAGCTCAGCATGAAAAGCCTCCACAGCCTGGTCAGAGGGACGCTCATAACCTGAACCTGGGTGCTCATTAAAAGGAATGATGTTGATTTTGCATGGCACATCCCGCACCAACTTCACCAGCTGACGGGCATGCTCAATTTGATCCGTCACACCCTTCAACAGTACATATTCGAAAGTGATTTTATCTTTGGTCGCCTCATAGTGCGCTTTACAAGCCCGCAACAGCTCTGTGGTATTCCATCTCTTATTGATCGGCATCACCTGCGTACGAATTTCATCTGTCGGGCCGTTCAAGCTCACCGCCAGACGCACTTTTGCATCCGCCACTCTCCACATCTCCGGCACAATACCTGAAGTCGAGACTGTGATCTTTTTGCGCGATAAATTAATGCCCCAGGGAGAATGTAAAACCTCGATAGTTTTAAACACGGCTTCAGGATTGTCGAGAGGCTCACCCATCCCCATGAATACGATGTTCGTGATTCTCTGGCCCTCTTCCAAGCGATCATGCGCCTGCATGAACTGCCCGACAATCTCTTCTGTACGCAAACGACGCTTGAGCTTCTGCTTGCCCGTGAAACAGAACTTACAAGCAATATTACAACCCACTTCAGAAGAGATACACAAAGTCAGACGGCCTTCAGAAGGAATCAACACCGCCTCCACACTCTGTCCCTGTCCCATATCAAACAACATCTTTTGCGTGCCATCGACCGACTTCAAATGCGTCAGCACACGAGGCGCCTCGAAGGTCAACATTTGCGGTAAAGAAGAGCGGAACTCCTTTGAGAGGTTCGTCATCTGCTCGGGATCTGTCACTCTCTGCTCATAAACCCATTTAAAGATTTGCTGAGCACGGAACTGCTCTTTGCCCCTGCCCTTCAGGTAAGTTTTTAAATCTTCTAATGTGAGGGAGTAAAAATTCACAGGTTTATCTGCGAGAGGTTTGGCCACGTCATCGTCACTATAGTTCACGGGCGGCGTAAAGGTCGTCTCTTCCATCGTCGGGCTCCTTGGGCTTATTACAGCCATGCTTGTTACAGCTGGGACTTTCGCAGTCCCTTTGTTAAAGGATATGTGAGGCGGTTTTGTAACACAGCCTCTGGGGCTTTTCTAGGACTTTTCTTCACTCTGTAGATCTTCCCTTGAATACCCCGATAAAGATCTCTATATTGCGCCCCTATTATGATTTGGCCTTTTATCTTTCTTTCATACGCCAGCCTGTTTGTTTTTGGTCTGACCGACAATATCCGCGGCCCTTTGTTTCCCGATATCATGAGACAATTTTCGGTGACAGACGCCCAGGGTTCTCTCATGTTTGCTCTGAGTAATATCTCGGGTTTTATCGCCAGCTATGCCTGCCGTTATCTGCTCCGTCACTATGATCGTCTCACCCTCTTACGAGCTGGAGCTATAGGCTTGACCCTTTCACTTTGGGGCCTGAGTTCCGCTCTCTGGTTCTGGCTCTTTTTGTTTTTCAGTTTTGGTTTTGGTCTCAGCCTTGGCATTCTCGGATTGATTCCCAATATCCTTGTTCCTCTGGGCTCCAGTTCTGAGCGCAAACAACGACTGCTCTCTGGACTTCATATGATGTATGGGCTTTCGAGTCTCCTGGCTCCACTCCTCGCCGCCGCCGTGGAGCACCTTACAGGAAGTTGGCGTTGGACTTTTGCCGTGGCGTCACTGGCTCCCATCAGCCTGCTTCTTTACAGCTTTCACTCCAGTCATCACTCACTTCATACAAAATCCCAGATTTCTGATGAGGATCGCCGAGCTCATCGCCAGCGCAATCTGCGACCACAGCTCTATCTCGCTGTGATGCTGAGTTTCGCTGTTGCCGCGGAGATCATGGTCTCCTCCCGCCTTGCTCTCTACATGCAGCGCGAGTGGAATTTTCCTATGGAGAAAGCGAGTTTGTATGTCACTTATTTTTTCGTCGCCATGATGTTGGGGCGCATGCTCTTTGCCCTGATTCACTTTAAGCATTCCGCTCGATTTCATCTTTCGGGATCGTTGATCACCACGGCGGTGCTTTTACTTTTAGGGCTCTATGGACATCCTCTCTTTTTAGCTTTAACGGGATTTACGATTGCTCCTTTTTATCCCTTAGCCATTTCCTGGATTTCCTCCGAGTTTCCTCAGGATTTGGATTCGGCTGTGTCCTATATGATGACGACGGACTCCTTGATGTTGATCGTCATGCATGTGGTGATTGGGAAGCTCACTGATTTTTTTGGCATTCATAATGCTCTTCTTATGGGGCTTTTCTTTCTATCGGCCTCTTTTGCTTTGATTCACTCTTATGACTGGATCTTCGAGAAGAAAGAGAAGTTAGGTTAATCTCTTCTTTTGTTTGGTTTGTTTTTCTAATTTTGATTTGAATTGCTGATGATATCGCAAGGGCTTTCCTGACTAGCGGGAAAGCGAAGGTTTTTTGTCCGATCGGATGGGGCGCGGTTCGGATAAGGGTGGGGTTCAAACTCAATTAAATGGGAATAAAGGCGGGTCTGGGTTTTGCTGAAGAAGGGTTTTACTCTCGCAAGAGTTTCTCTGGGAGCCTCTTCCTCACTTTGTCGAAAGAGAGCTGTATGGAACCTTTTGCATCAGGCACGTTTCGGTATCTTTTCTTTCCAAGGCGGACTGAACATCCGACGAGGCGAGGCTCAAGGAAGAACCTTGCGAGAGGCTTTTATCATGCTAATTTAAAGGAGATTTAATGGACGCACCTTTTTTAAGCTCAAGAAAACATATTAGATTCAATGGGTTGTCACGGCAGAAGAGGATGGCTCTTGACAAGGGGTCTTTACTGATTTACGGTAAAGGAGTAAAGAGTCTTTGCAGGGTGGGGTTTACTGCCCCCAGAAGGATTGCAAAGGCCAGAGGGTGTGAAATGAAAAATCAAGCTGCGACATCTAAGATTTCAGCAAAAAACCAAACGACTGTTCCTACAGAAGTGCGGAAAGCTCTGCAACTCACTTCTGGGGATGGCATCAGATGGGTCATCGAAGAGGGTAAAGTGTCTGTAAAAAAAATGTCGAAGATCGACATGGAGTGGACAAAAGCCACAGAGATGACTTTGCAAGAATGGAACTCACAAGAAGACGACGAGGCTTACAATGGCCTATAATCAATACGATGTGATCGTTGTTCCTTTTCCGTTCACAGATATGGAAGCAACTAAAAAGCGTCCTGCCATCGTCTTAAGTAATAATAAATCTTTTAATCATCCTGCCGGTCATTGCATCTGCCTGATGGTAACAAGTGTCACCAGTGCTTGGCCCCTGGATGTGGAGATTAAAGATCTCGAGAGCGCCGGTTTGAATAGCGCCTCTAAAATGCGTATGAAAATCTTCACTCTCGATGAGACCTTTATCCTCAGAAAAGCAGGAGCACTGTCTTCTACCGATCAGAAAAATCTGAAGACGGCCTTGGGGAAATTGATAGATTAAGACCAGGGACTTCTAATTTCTTTTGCTGGAACATTCTTTAGTTCAATCGGAAAACCAAAGTCCTTGAATCTGGGATCGACGAACGATACCCCTGTAAAGCCACATTATATTCGATTTGAACACCTCGTTTGACTCAGGGTGAGAATTTTGTTAAGTTATAACATAGTTATTCCGATATTATGCCTATGATTTAAGGAGCTGATATGAAAACCATAGCTTTAAGACAGATTGGAAACTCCCAAGGGGTCTTACTTGAGAAAACGATTTTGGAACTCATTGGCGCTGATACACAAAACACGGTCTTCGCTCTTCGTATTGAAAACGGCGAACTTCATTTACGCCCCATCACCAAGGCTGAGCAAAAAGA
>JBCECD010000019.1:0-3019 GCA_039206745.1 Bdellovibrio sp.
ACTTTGAAGCATCCTCACAGCGAAGAAAAATTGTTTGCACGGGTGAAGGTGCCTAAAGTGTTGTCACAGTGGATTCGGGTGGAAACAGAGACTTCTGTGCACAAGTTTGTCAGTCTGCTGGAAGTGATCCGCGAAAACTTGGCGGATCTTTTTCCGGCAATGCAGGTGTTGGATGTGATGCCTTTCCGGCTGACCCGGAATGCGGATTCGGACCATGATCAAGAGGATGCGGAAGATTTGCTGGAAGCGATCGAAGAGGAATTGCGTCAGCGCCGGTTTGCGGAAGTGGTCCGGTTGGAGCACGGTCCGAATCCTGATCCTTGGATGTTGAAATTTTTATTGGAAGAGTTGGAGATCAGTGAAGATGACATCTACGAGGTCTCGGGCCTTTTGGATTATGGCGATCTGAGCACGATTTCAGATCTTCCTCTGCCGCATTTGAAGTTTGAGTCGTACACCTCGGTGATTCCTCCAGCTTTGGCGGAAGAAGGACCTCTGTTGTTCAATGCATTGCGGGTGCAAGATCAATTGATCCACAATCCCTATGAGAGCTTTGCGGCCTCAGTGGAAAAGTTCATTCGTGTGGCCTGTGAAGATCCCAAAGTGTTAGCGATTAAAATGACCTTGTACCGCACGGGAGATAACAGCCCGTTTATCCGTTCATTGATTCGGGCGGCGGAAGCGGGCAAACAGGTGGTCTGCCTGGTTGAGCTCAAAGCGCGCTTTGATGAAGAGCGCAATATCTATTGGGCGACGGAGCTTGAGAATGCCGGTGTGCATGTGGTTTATGGTGTAGTGGGTTTGAAAACCCATGCTAAGACAGCTCTTGTGGTGCGCCAAGAGCAAGAGGGTCTGAAGTGCTATTGCCATATTGGTACGGGCAACTACAATGTTGTGACGTCGCGCTTTTATACGGATCTCGGATTGCTCACGGCGCGAGAAGAGATCACCAATGATGTGGTGGAGTTCTTTCATTATCTCACGGGTCGTTCCTTGAAAACTCAGTATCAGAATTTATTAGTGGCCCCTGTGAATATGTTTTCTCGTTTTAAAGCCATGATTGAAAGAGAGGCTGAACACGCCAAAGCGGGACGACCGTCTCAGATCATTGCCAAGTTTAATAATTTTGAAGAAAATGATATTGCTGTGGCTCTCTATGCAGCTTCGCAAAAGGGCGTGGATATTGATATGATCGTCCGGGGATTCTGTTGTCTGCGTCCCGGAGTTCCGGGAATGAGCGAACGGATTCGGGTGACTTCGATCATTGGCCGGTATCTGGAACATTCGCGTCTGTTCTATTTTCGGAATGCAGCGAAAGATCCGATTGACGGTGAGTTCTATATCGGATCAGCGGACTGGATGTATCGCAACTTGCACGCGCGGGTGGAGGCCATTGTGCCGATTTTGGATCGAGCACTCAAAGAAAAGTGCTGGGAGCTTTTGCAGTTGTGCGTGAAAGAACAAAGGCAGGCTTGGCAAATGAATTCCGATGGCACTTATACACGTCGTAACTCGAGTGACATGGGTCTGCATCATACACTTATGCAGTTGGCAAAGACTCGGGTGACTTTATTGGAAGAGACAGGCTCAGGGACGGAGTAGATGGAATTGATCATGATTCGCCATGCGGTGGCGGAGGAGCGTGAAGAGTTTGCGAAAAAAGGCTTGGAGGACTACATGCGTCCTCTGACCCTAAAAGGGCGCAAGCGTTTACAAAAAGTCTGCATGCGTTTGCATGACTTTATCAAAGACATTGACCTGATCGTCAGCAGTCCCTTGGTGCGAGCGCGCCAGAGTGCGGAGATCGTATCGCAGATTTTTTATGAGACCAAGGTTGTCGAAGTTCCCGAGCTGGTGCCGCAAAGTCCTCCTCCGGCTTTTTTAAAATGGTTGCGAACCCAGGGTCGTCATCATCGTCGCATTGTGATGGTGGGACATGAACCTCACATGAGTTCTTTTGCCAGCTATATGCTCTCGGGCAAGAGCGAGAGTTTTATTGATCTGAAAAAAAGTGGTTTGCTGATTTTGCAGTTTGAAGACTTTGCCCACGCGGAAGCGGGACGGGCACAGCTTATTTGCTCCATCCCGCCTAAGTTTATGGCTCTTTAGAGAGGGACCAGATAATCCCATCGCGCAATCCCACTTGAGGAATCAAGATCTTTTCAGTCTCCGCCTGACGCATGATCGTTTGCACCAGGAGGGCGGCAGGTAAAATCACATCGGCGCGATCCGGGCGCAGCCCCCACTTTTCAATGCGCTCTTTGACTTTGAGCGGGCTGAGTTTTTCGATGATCAGATTCAGTTCCTCGAGAGTCAAAAAAGAGCGCGGATTGCGTTCGAGAATCTGCACTTTCAGTTGCCCGAGGCATTCGAGATTGCCGCCGGTGCCGATGGCAAAATGAGGGGGTTCGTTGTCACAGTTGGTATAGATGTGTTGACCGAGGTCGGCTAGAAATTCCCCCATGATGATTTTGAGGTGACTCTCTTCAAGTTTTCGCTTTTTTAGGTTTTCAAGGATGCGCACAGTTCCCATAGGAAAAGATTTGGTGGTCACAATAGAGTCGCCCTGAGAGAAGGTGACTTCGACACTGCCGCCGCCGATATCTATCAACATGCTTTTTTGTCCTTGGAGGTCGAGCTCCTTGCGAACTGCGAGGTGAATGAACTGCCCCTCCTGCACGCCATCAATAACCTCAATTTTAATGCCGGAACTCTTGAAGATCTCCTCTACGAAGGCCCTTTGATTGCGGGCTTCACGGCAGGCACTGGTGGCGACAGCGCGACAGGTTTGCACCTGCCACTCGCGATTGAGTTTGGCATAGTGATGGAAAGTGGATTTGGCGGTTTCCAGAGAGGCTGGAGTGATGAGACCTTGAGTGAAAACATCATGCCCCAGGCGAACGGCGGCGCGGAATTTCTTTAAGACTTGCAGACGGCGGGTGGAGGCGTTGGGAGTCTCCACGATCATCATGCGAATGGCATTGGAACCTATATCTATAGCGGACACTCGACCTGACAC
>JBCECD010000019.1:3029-16725 GCA_039206745.1 Bdellovibrio sp.
TCTTGGCTTTAGTATATAAAGATGGCAGCATGAGGAATATGAAAAAAATCATTTTAGTCCTCTTATTCGCATGTTTTTTTCCTGATTCTCTTTATGCTCAGTCAGATGTTTCGTGGACAGGCGAATTGGACTTCTCGGGAGCTCTTTGGAATCTCCCAACGGGACAGCGAGGGGAGTCGGCCTTTGCGGTACCGTCTCTTTTTTTAAATATGGAAGTTCCCTTGCGTGAGGGCAATCAGCTGCAATTCACTTTGGAGGGGTCGGAAATCAAGCCATCCTCTGAAGAGAAATTTGATATCAAGGTGCGGGAGGCTTATCTCAATTTGGTCAGTGTCTTTCGAGGCATGCATGTTTTGCGAGCAGGTTTGATTCCACAGGTGTGGCAGGAGGCTCAGTACGAGGAGTCTTCCTATCGCTTTGTGGGACAGGACATGTGGAGTATCACAGAAAAGTGGCGCTATCTGGACCCCGCTGATTTGGGGGTGTCCTTTCTTTCGGAGTTTGCTGAAGGACAGGGAGAGTGGATTGTCTCTTTTGTTAACGGCAATGGAGCTTACCGGGAAAAGGCGGGACAGCATAAAGAGACCTCTCTTTTTGTGCGTTGGGGACATGCGAACCCTTGGAACTTCTCGGTGCAATATGTACGAGGGAACTACGAGAAATATGAAGAGGCCGCTTCTTTGAAAGAAAGAATTCAGGCCTTGGTGGTCTATCGCTCGCCGGGTCTTTGGAGGATGAGTCTGGAGTATTTGGAGGCGGTTGACGCTGCGGATGCTATTTCTGATTTAGAGATGGCCGAGGGTGTAGACGCCTCGACATGGAGTGGGGAGTCGGTGCGAGGACGTGGGGCGAGTCTGTTCTTGGCCGTGGGAACAGGACCGCAGGCTGAATGGATTGTGCGCTATGACTACCTGAATCCTGTTGTCGAGGACGGCGGAGTCGCAGTGCAGACAATGGTTACGGGATGTGGCTATCGCGTCAGCGAGGATATTCGCACGGCGATCTTGTTTGATTACACTCTCTATGGAGATGATTATGGGCCGGGTATTCGGGACCGGTCCAAGCTGACTTTGGCGGCCCAGATCGCATTTTAGAAGTCTTCTTCACAAAGCTTCTCAGTCTGTCAGGATTCTGTTAGAATCATTTTGAATGCCGTGTTAAGCGGTGTTTTTCTTTAATAAATAATTATAACAAAGCCAAGGGCAGAGGATGACACTCATGGAAAGAGCGATAGACACTCAAATCGAAGACTTAAAAAAAATGATTCTCTTGATGGGCGGTCATGTTGAAAAGTCTTTAGCGCGAGTGACATCAGCTTTGTTGTCGCGCGATCTCACTCAATTTGAAGAAGTTCATACCATTGAGAAGTTGATCAATGAAGAACACATCAATGTCGACAACGCCTGCATGAATTTGCTGGCCAAGCAAGGGCCGGTGGCCAAGGATTTGCGTCTGATTCTGTCGGTGATCAAGATCAATAATGATCTGGAGAGAATGGGCGATCAGGCTGTGAACATTTCGTATTCCGGAAAAGATTATCTGGGACGAAAGCCGATTCAGGCGCAGTTGGGTGACATTCAAAAGATGTCAGAGATTGCAGGGAGAATGGTGAAGGGATCTTTGGATTGCTTTGTGCGCGGAGATGCGGAACAGGCGAAGAAGATTCTTTTGATGGATGATGAGATTGATGCTTTGAAAAACAAGGTCTTTAAAGATGCCGTGGCTCACATGAAGTCCCACTCGGATGATGTGGAAGCCGGTTTAGACTTGATTTTGATTGCCAGAAATTTGGAACGTTTAGGAGATCATGCCACCAATATTGCGGAGGATGTGATCTTTGCATTTACAGGAAAAGATGTTCGTCATGGGGGAAAGTTTGTCTGAAAAGTCCGTTCGGGTGTTAGTGGTGGAGGATGAGCAGGAAATCCGTGAGTTGATGGCATTGCATTTACTGCGCCAAGGCTACGGTGTCACGGAGTGCTCCTCTGCTGAAGAAGCCCTGAATGAACTGACTCGCGGTGCTCACTATCAACTCTTTGTTTTAGACTGGATGTTGCCAGGGCTGAGCGGGGTGGAAGCTATTCGCGTGATTCGCGCTAAAAACCCTCAGGCTGGTGTGCTGATGGTGACGGCCAAAACGGAAGCTCAAGATATCGTGACGGGTTTGGAAGGTGGAGCTGATGACTATCTTACCAAGCCCTTTAATCCCTCAGTTCTTATTGCTCGTGTGAAGGCGCTCTTGCGGCGTTCTCAGGTTTTGACTTCGTCAGCTGCTGACGCCGATGAAGATGAGTACAAGATGGCGGGGCTACGTATGAATTTCAAGAGTTATGAGATCTCTTATAATGGAGAGCCTCTGCATTTGACGCCCTCTGAATTTAAACTTCTCGGGACCTTGGTCCAGAATCAGGGCTGTGTTCTGACCCGGGAAAGATTGATTGAAAACATTCAAGGTGAGGGCATCAATGTCGTCGGTCGTACCATTGACACCCACGTTTTTGGGTTGCGAAAAAAATTGGGAGAGTGGGGCGACCGCATTGAGACCATTCGCGGCGTAGGCTACCGGGTTAAAGTCGACGCTTGAGATATCCCTATCCCTGTCCCGGAGGGGTGTATTAGAATCAAAAATCTATGAAGAGATTTATCAGATTCCCGTGGCGCATTTTTTGGAAATTCTTTTTTATTCAAGTGGTGTCCTTCAACCTCTTGTTCCTCGCCATCATCTCTGTCATTGATGTCAGATACGGTGTGCGCCCCTTCGTCTATAATGAAGCCATGCTGAACTTTGTTTTTTTCAGTGTGTTGGTGGCTCTAGCGACTTCCTATCGCTTTGCTCGTCCTCTTCATCGGGTGACTTTAAAAGCTCTGCGCATTTCCAGCAAAAGAACCTATGGTGAGTTGGTCGATCCACAAGAGGATGATTTATTAGATGACGCTCTCGATGACTTGGCTGAGTTGGATGTGGCACTCAACCACATCCATAAAAAGATGAAAAAGCGTAAGGCTCAATATCTGCAATCTCAAGAGGAGTCCCAGGCTTTTATGAGCGCTGTCGCCGAGGGTATGGTGAGTGTCAGTCTCGATGAGAAGATTCTTTACTTCAACTCGCAGTTTGCCGCCCAGTTTTTATCCAATGAGCAAATGCAGGCGCCGCAATTGACTTTGAAGCAGGCCATTCGTTCTTCTGATGTCTTGGAAGGTTTTTCTCGCACAATTCAAGCCGGAAAAGTACAGCGCTTTACAGTGAAGCTGCCGACACTTTTGGACAGCACGCCTCGATATTTTGCCGTGTCGGTCAACCCCATTCGTAATAGCAAAACACGGGAGATCTACGGTGTGGTGGGAACTTTCCATGACATCACGGATTTAAAAAAGGTGGAGCAGATTCGCATTGATTTTGTTGGCAATGCCTCTCATGAGTTGCGCACGCCTTTGACCTCGATCAAAGGTTATGTCGACACGATGAAAGAAGATGTCAAGACCGGCCAACTGCAACAGGCCGGCAAGTTTCTGGATATTGTCTCTCGCAATATTGATCGGTTGATGGACTTGGTGAATGACTTGCTCAGCCTGAGCACTTTGGAATCTCAATCGGAATTGAAAATAGAACTGATTCATCCCCTGCAAATCTCTGAACAGATTTTATCCGAGATGAATGTTCTGGCTGCGGAAAAGCACATTGTCATTCGTATTATCGGTGAGGCACCGCCGTTTATGGCTGATGCTCATAAGGTGGAGCAGGTTCTGCGCAATCTGGTTTCGAATGCGATCAAATTCATTCCCTCCGGTAAGACCGTGCAAATCCGTTGGGAGAAGGGTGGTAAAGACACCGTGATTTTACGCGTGATCGACGATGGCCCTGGAATTGCGGAAGAGCATTTAGATCGTCTCTTTGAGCGCTTTTATCGGGTTGATAAGGGGCGCACTCGCGATGCGGGTGGTACGGGACTGGGACTGGCGATTGTCAAACATATCATGCAAAGTCATGGTGGTTCTGTGGCGGTGCAGAGCACTCTCGATCAGGGCTGTGAGTTCACCTGTGTTTTTCCGGTAAAAGGATAGTCAGATGGTTGTGACAGAAGCACATCCTTTCTATCAGCACTTTGCAAGTATCTATGGCGCGCGGTGGGAGGCGCTCTATGCGGCTCTCCTGAAGCCGGAACGGCAAGTGGCGCGGCAAAATCTGCTTGCGATCCTGAGTGAAGAGCGACAGAGAGATTGGCATTCGCAGTCGGTGGGTGAAGATCTGCCTGGTTGTTATTGGGTGCCGGAGGCAGCAAAGTGGCATCCTGAGCGCGACACCGAAGGATTGCTGGATGTGTACATCATGGACCCTGGCAGTGTGAAGGTGGCGCGAGCTTTGGCTGTGCAAGCGGGCGATCGTGTCTTGGATATGTGCGCGGCGCCCGGCGGGAAAAGTTTGATTTTAATTGAAGCTCTGGCGACAGAGGGAGAGATCTTCTGCAATGATCTGTCGGCGGAGCGCAGAGAGCGTTTAAAAAAAGTCATTCAGCAGTATGTGCCGCGTTCAGTGCGCGACCGCGTCTGGGTGACCGGGAAAGATGGTGTGCAGTTCGGCTTGAAGGAGCCCGAGGGTTTTGATCGCATTTTGTTAGATGCTCCTTGTTCAGGTGAACGCCATATTTTGGAAAATCAAGCGGCTCAGCAAGAGTGGAGCCCACGGCGCACGGAACATCTGGCGGCTCGACAGTATGCTCTTTTGAGTGCGGCCTTCCTGGCGTTGAAGCCGGGAGGGCGTATGGTTTATTCCACATGTTCGATCAGTCCTGCGGAGAATGATGAAGTTGTGGCGCGCTTGATTAAAAAGAAAAAAGGACGAGTGCGGGGAGTTTCCGCAGAGCCCGGTAAATTTGGCGAGAGGACGGAGCAGGGTGTGATCTACTTACCTGATCAGTGCGGATTTGGTCCTCTGTATTTTTCAATTCTCGAGAAAATCTAAGAGCGTATAAGTATAACAAGATGATCAGATCCCGGGTTGCTCGGTCGTTCGATTGGTGCGACTTGCGAGCTGGGAGCTTTCGCGTTTCCTGCGGTTGTGAATCGCAGCTGCGATGATCCTGTTACGGGCTCCTCTGGAGTGTGCACTCTAGGGAGGTGGGTTTTGCTGGCGACGAGACTGTCTCTCTTCGATGTAGTCCATGACGAGCAGGGCGACGGCGTTTTCCAGAGCGCCACTTTGTTTGTTGGCGGTGGTGGGCTTTTCATCAAAGCCCAAGGCTTTAAGCCATGTTTTGCGACGAAGGCTGGCGAGCAAAGTGCCCCCGGCGAGCAAGGTCATGATGGTGTAGACGATCATGCCACCAGTAAAGTGAAAATCTTCATTCTTGTCTAATTGACCTGCGATGCTGGAGATCAAAAGAGAAAGACCAACGCAGCTCAGAGCCAGAGAACCTAAAGTGGAAACCAAAACCAGAGTTAAAGAGCGAAGGTGTAGCACCAATTGCTGAGTGAAAGCGATTCCGGGTTCTTTGAACAGACCTTTGGCGTTGCCGAGCAAAAAAGAAAAAAGAGGCAAAAGGAAATTCACTTGTCATCTCCTCGGCGGTACATCCAGCGAGCTATTAGAAATCCAGCCAGGCTGGCGAGAGCGACGGTGGTCCAAGGGTTTTCTTTAATAAGTTGAGTGCTGGAGCTGCGCAGATCCTGCAATTGTTTTTTTTGCTCCTCTGAGAGGTGCAGCTCTTCCAATAATTGCTTTTTGATTTCGGCAATCAGGTCTTGGCGGTCCATCTTTAGTTGTCGTCTTTCTGTCTGAATTTATGACGTCGGTATTCTTCGAGCGTGAGGTAGCCGTAGGTCTTTTTGCGATAGATTTCAACGGTTTCGGTTTCAATATCGGCGATCACATCTTCCATGAAGTCCAGGGGGATGTTTCCCTTTTGCATCAGTTGCAAAGTGTAGAGATTCACCACCTTGCGGATAAAAGCGGGAGCTTTTTCCTTCATATTGGTGGTCTGTTGCAGATGGGCTTCAAATAATTTGAGAAGAGGATCTGTATTCATGCAGATCATATCGGAAGTCTGTTTACGAACCTAAGCATCAGAGATAGAAAATTGGTCCAAAGGATGAAACAATGTGAGTATGAAAGCACTCACACAGCAAGAACTTCAGCAACTGGTCTCGTATTTCGCTCCGATTTTATCGGGAGCTCGACTTCAGGAGGTCGTGACCAACGACCGGGGTCTGGCTTTGGAGTTGTGGAAGGAGCAGACCTATTGGCTGATTCTCGATGTGCTCCCGAACACGCCTCTGTTTTTGGTCTTTGCTGAGGAATGTCCCTTTCGCAAGACTCGACCGACTAAGCCCGTAGGACTTTTTCTCAATTCGCATGCGCGGAATTTGCATGTTCACGAGTTGCGAGTGGAAGAGCGGTGGGGACGTGTTATGATTCTTGTTCTGGGAGACGGGGCGGAGCGGTGTGAACTTGAGATTCGGCTGATTCCTAAACAGAGCAATGTCCTGGTCCGTGCTCATGATAAGAAGATCTCCTGGGAGAAACCCTTGGATTTATCTCCGCCGCCACAGGTGGAAAATCCGCCTGTACCACGTTCCATTGAGGAGATTCACAGAGAGTGGTTGCGGCAACAAAATACTTCGCGGCGACCAGCCTTGGATCCGGTGGCTCAATGGGAAAAACAGAGAGAGAAAGATCTGCAAAAGAAGCGCAAAGCCTTATTGGATATTCAGACGCAAATTGCGAGCGATCAGTATGAGACTTGGTACGAGGTGGGACAGTTTCTTAAAGGCGAAGGACATCTGCGGGTGCCAGAGAAATGGCGGGAGTATGTCAACCTCAAGCAGTCCTTGAGTTGGAATATGGAATTTTGTTTCAGTAAAGCCAAGCAGCTATTGCAGAAAAAAGAGGGAGCCCGTGAAAGACTGGCAGCTTTGCAGCAGGAGATTGCCAAGCTGGAGTCGGCCACTTATCAGGAGAAAAAGAAAGACTCCGGTTTGGTGGACTTGATGAAGGTGGCCTCGGTGCGAGGGCGGAAGCTGACCTTGCCGTCAGGAGCTTTGGCCTATTGTGGCAGGTCGGCGGCAGACAACCTGTCGTTACTTCGCAAAGCGAAGGCTTGGGATTACTGGCTGCACTTGAAGGATTATCCCGGAGCCCATGCCATCATTCACCGTCAGCGGGATCAGTTGATTCCTGATGAGGAGATTCAAGAGGTGGCGGGCTGGGTGGCGCGGGAATCTTTATCGGCGAAATCTCTGCCTTTGGGGCAAAGAGTGGATGTGGTTTACGTGGAATGCCGTTTTGTTCGACCCATCAAGGGGGATAAGTTGGGAAGAGTGACTTATCACTCGGAAAAGACCTTGAGTTTTACCATGCGTCATTCGTAATGACCTTGACTGAAAAATCAATCTACATAGAATTTTAGAGCACACCTGTGTGCACATAAAAAGAAGATAAATATTTGCAAGATCAGAGGAGTTTGTTGTGATTCAAGTCAAAGATCTGAGCAAGGAATATGGGTCTCGTCGAGCCATTCATAAATTGAATTTTTCCGTCGCAAAAGGGGATGTTGTAGGATTTTTAGGTCCGAATGGAGCTGGTAAATCCACAACTATGAAAATCATCACAGGCTTCATGGCCCCGAGTCAGGGCTCGGCTTCTGTTGCAGGATTTGATGTCTTTGAAAATCCTTTGGAAGTGAAAAAGCGCATTGGCTATCTGCCTGAAACGCCGCCCGTCTATGGCGATATGTATGTGCGAGACTATTTGCGATATGTCGCTGCCTTAAAACAAGTGCCTGCCGCGAAAATTGAGAAGAGCGTGGATATGGCCATTGAAAAAACCAATTTGGGTGACGTGCAAAAGCGTTTGATCCAACATCTCTCGAAGGGTTTCAAGCAGAGAGTGGGCATTGCTCAGGCCATTGTATCTGATCCCGAAGTGCTGATTCTCGATGAGCCTACGGTCGGTTTGGATCCGAAGCAGGTGGCTGAGATTCGGGAATTGATTCAGTCTTTGAAGGGGCAACACACCATCATCCTGTCCACGCATATTTTGTCAGAAGTGGAGGCAACTTGTGAGAAGGTTATCATCATTCACAAGGGGGAGATTGTTGCGGAGGACAGCATTCACAATCTGGCGACCATGGAAAAAGGACAAAGCCGCTTGCATGTGCGCGTGCGCAAAGAAATCGCTGATATCGGCTCGGTTTTAGGGGATGTTCCGGAAGTGATCAATATCAATGCGGGCAGTTCCTCCCGCGAGTGGCAGATTGATGTGCGTGGAGGCGAAGAGGTGGTGGAAGCGATCTCATGGCGTCTGGTGACCAAGGGCTATGGTTTGTTGGAAATGAGTCCTTCCAAAGTGGACTTGGAAGATGTCTTTTTGAAACTCACTTACGGGAAGCAACAGGGAGGTCAGGTATGAGCGGAGCTCTGACTATTTTTAAGAAGGAACTGAAGGGGTTTTATCTGAATCCCACTTTCTGGATTATCTGTTTTCTGGTCAGTTTGATTTTCAGTTGGGTTTACCCGATTCAGTTGAATTTATTTTCACAGTTGCTCATGAACTACGTCATGCAGCAGGGTGTGCCACAGAATCAGTTGAACATTCACTACGGTGTTTTCCTGCGGCAGTTGTCCTATCTGAATCTGCTGCTGATCTTTGTGGTTCCGGCTTTGACGATGAAACTTTTTGCCGAAGAGAAAAAACTGCGCACCTTTGATCTGCTGCTCACCTCTCCAGTGACTTCGTTGCAGATTGTTTTGGGTAAATATTTTGCGGCAATGGGTGCTGTGGGCGGGATTGTGCTTTTGGCATTGGCCTATCCGGTGGCGACGTCAGCTTTGGCGAAGTTGAACTGGGCTCCTTTGATTATTGCCTTTATTGGGATTTTTCTGGTTGGCTGTGTGTACGCGGCGATGGACCTGTTCTCGTCGTCATTAACCGAGAACAGCATTGTGGCTTATGTCACGTCGGTGATCCTTAATGTTTCGATCTGGTTTATCGGTATTGGAGCGGAAGTGATGGATGGGGAGACTGCGCGCAAGGTGTTTGAGCATGTTTCTTTGAGCAGTCATCTTTCGAGCTTGGTGGAGGGAACCATTCGCACCAATGGGCTGGTTTTCTTTGCTAGTATTATTGTGCTGTTCTGCTTTTTGGCAGAGCGGGTGGTTGAGTCTTCACGCTGGAGATAGGTATGAGCAAGTTAAGTAAAATTTCCTTTTTATTTGCCGGAATTTCTTTGGTCTCTATGTCAATCACTCGCTATCTGTTGGGAGAGTGGGTGCCTTTTTGTTGGGTGTCTTTGGGCCTGGCGGTTTTCTTCCTTGGTCTGGCTTTGGTGAAAGATCGTGCGTTCTTTAAAGAGTTCTTCGTTATGAAGACGACTAAAGAGGGTATGAGCATGGGGGTTCTGATTTTATTGATGATCGCCGTGCTGGCTGTGGTGAATTATCTTGGCGTTAAACACTATAAGACCTGGGATTTCTCCAGCTCTCAAGGAAACACCTTGTCGGAGCAGTCAGTGCAGCTGGTGAAGAATCTCGACTCCAATCTGAAAGTTTTGTTCTTCTATAAAAAAGGGGTGGAGGGCAATGAAGAGAACCGCCGTCTGTTCCGGGAGTTGATCAAAAAATATCAGGATCAAAGTGCGAAGATCGAATTGGACTTTGTTGAAGTGAATGAGCGCCCCGATCTGGCCCAGGAATATGGTGTGGATCGCGGCAGTGGCGTGGTCTTCTTGGATTATAAAGGCCGGCGCAATCGTATCGAGAAAATTGATGAGCAGGAGTTCACCAGTGCTTTGGTGAAAGTCACGCGTGAGCAGAATAAGACTTTGTACTTTACGATGGGCCATGGTGAAAAAAGTTTGAACGAGGCGAAAGAGGGCCTGGGGCTCGGTTCTTTGCGAGTGATGTTGGAAAACAATCGCTATACTGTCAAAGAATTGCCTTTGATTCAAAATCCTAAAATTCCGGCTGATGCGGATGTGGTGGTGATCGCGGGTCCTGTGCAAAACTTCCAGGATTTCGAGATCGCGGCAGTGGAAGCTTATCTGAAGGGCGGAGGCAGTCTGTTCCTGGCTTTGGAGCCGCACAATTCAGCGGGTTTGGAAAAGATTCTGAAGCCTTTGGGTGTGGAGCTGCAGAACAATTACGTGTTCAATGTGGTCGATACGGTGATGGGACGAGGAATCAATCAGGGGCCGACCTTAGGGGCGGTGTTTTCTGCTTCGAACAAAGTCACAAAAAGCTTTGGCAAAGGTGAAGTGACCCTCTTCCGTCATCCACAAGGTTTGCTGAAGAGCTCGCCGGTGGCGGGTGTGGTTGTGGATGAGATTGTGCAAACATCTCCGACGTCGATGGGCTTTGACAGTTTGCAAATTCGGGGAGAGGGGCCTCAGACTTCCTTCACCTTGGTGGCGGAAGTGAGTGGGCGTTGGCCGGGCAGTGCCGACAGTGCTAAGGAGTTTGCGATTATTTTAGCGGGTGACGTGGACTTTATCAGCAATCAGATGTTGTATCAGAATCTCAATCGAGATCTGGTGTTGAACTCTGTCGCGGCTTTGGCGAAAGAAGAGAGCTTGATCAGCATCACGCCGAAGGAAGCTCAAGCCACTCAGATGTTGATGACGGAAACGAAGTTTGGCGTGTTTCTTTTTGCCTTTATCATTCCTTTGCCGCTGTTGCTCCTGGGGACCAGCATTGGCTTGTGGGTGCGACGAAGAAACGCTTAGAGCGAGATTCCACGCAAAGTGGAGAAAGGAAGGACAGTTATGAAACTCAAAGGTCGGACTATTTTAGTGTTAACGCTTCTTCTTTTTGGTGGTTACGCTTACTACGATCATGTGCAGGATCAGAAGAAAGAAGCGCAGCGGATCGAAGACAGCCGTTTGCTCTCTTTGAATTATGAGCAGATTGACGGCTTTGAAATTCATAAGGGCGAGCAAAAAGTTGTCGTCAAGCGCGATGTGAATGGCTGGGCTTTAGCGGAGCCATTGCAGGATGGAGCTGACAATGAGGCCGTCGAAGACTTTATTAAAAATATTGTGCCGGAAAAAGTTTTGGAAGTGGCCAAAGAGGACAGCGAGCTGGACTGGTCCCTTTACGGTCTCGATAAACCACTGGGAACAATCCGTTTTAAAACCTCTTCGGGAGAAGAGAGTGTTTTCACAGTTTCAGAAAAGCGCAACTTTGAGGACAACGCTTTTGTTCGGCGCAATCAGGAAAACAAAGTTTTGGTCGTGAACTCCCTGTGGCAGAGTCGGGTGCAAAAGAGCGCCAATGATTTCAGAGATCGACGTCTGTTACGTCAAAAAATCGCCTCTGTGGATGAGTTGAAACTCAAAAATGAAAAAGGTCTTTTACACATTCGCCGTGTTGAGGGGCAGTGGAAGAGCGTTTCTCCGAGTGGTGCAAAACTGGATCAGAATAAAGTGCGCGAACTGTTGACGGCTTTAGCTGAGGCGAAAGCTTCCGAGATTTATGGGCAGAAAGAGCGTCTCCCTTCGCGTAAGTCTCTGTTCACGATGGATCTTTTGCGAGACGGAAAGTCCTGGTCTGCGGATGTTGGTCAGGCTCAGGATCGACTGATTTATACTAAAATTTCTGAATATCCTTTTCAAATGAAAATGGATGCGGGAGCTTTGGATAAATTTATTAAGATATCTTTGAACGATTTAAAAGAAGTTGAAAAAAAGCAGGAGGGGACGGAAGCGACCCCAGCTTCTGATCAGAAGGACGAGAACTAATGCAAACGATTGTCGTCAAGTCACCCACGCGTGTGGACTTAGCCGGGGGCACATTGGATTTGTGGCCCCTTTATCTTTTTATTGGCGGAGCTTCCACCGTGAATGTCGCGATAGATATATACACCCTTGCTGAGATCACGCCTCATGCGGATTCTTCAATTGTGTTAGAGTCGGCTGATCTGAAGTTGACAAAAAATTATGCGAACTTGGTGGAGGCTTTGGCAGATCCTGATCCGCGTATGATTTTACTGCAAGCTCAGCTGCGCTATTGGACGCCGAGCAAAGGCTTCACTCTGAGGACGTCTTCACAGAGTCCCGTGGGCGGCGGTTTGGGAGGAAGTTCGAGTTTGACGATCAGTTTGATGCGGGCCTTCTCTCTTTTTGTCAAAAAGCCTTTTCAGGATCTGCATCAGATGGTGCGTGTGGCGCATGATATTGAGGCGGAGATTCTCAACACACCAACGGGGACCCAGGACTATTATCCAGCTGCCTCCGGTGGTTTGAATATTTTGCGCTATGGGTATAATGGCATCGAACAGGAAGTGCTGTCTGTGCAGGAGACTCCTTTGGCAGAGCGTTTTATGCTGGTTTACACCGGTAAAGCTCATCACTCGGGAATGAATAACTTTGAGGTGATGAAGGATGCTGTAGGCAAAGATGAGGGCACTTTGCAGGCCCTGCGTGACCTGAAAGTCATCGCGTTGGAGATGGAGCAAAAGATTCGCACGCGGCAATGGCAGGATTTAGGCTCTCTGTTTAAAAGAGAGTTTGAAGCCCGGGTGCGTTTGGCTCCCGAGTTCTCGAGCCCGGAGATTCTGCATCTGGCGGAAGTCTCTTTGCAGAATGGGGCGGAGGCTGTTAAGATTTGTGGAGCAGGGGGCGGCGGTTGTGTTTTAGTATGGTGTCCTCCGGAAAAACATGAAGGAGTGAGCACCGCATGTCAAAAGGCCGGCTTTCAGGTGATGGACGCAAAACCCGTCGATCCACTGTAAAGAAATCCAAACCTGTTTCCCACGCTGGAGAGGTGCATCGCTTTATTGGCATCTCTTTGAGCGGTGGTAAATCTGACAAAGCCTGCATGGCTGTGGTTGAATATTATCCAAAGCACAAAAAAGTTTTTCTTTCCCGGCTGGTGGAGAAAATCCGCAGTGACGAAGTCCACTCAGCAGATTTTAAAATCCATGAGATCATTGAGCAGTACCATGATAACGTTGAGTCGGTCGCGTTCGATGTTCCTTTGCGTCCTCCTCATTGTCTGGTGTGTAAAACAAACTGTCCAGGCATAGAATCCTGCACGGAGCCTCATGTGCAGTGGATGTGGGATTACACGCGCCGTTTGCACAAGAAAAAAAAGCCACGCAAGTTATTCACTCCCTATACGCAGAGATGCGTGGAGATGTATGTATCTTCGGAGTTGGAAGAACCTTTTGCCTTACAACATGCTATGGGGGCGAACACGGCGCCTCTTTTGGCTCGGGCGATGTTCATTCGCCGGCGTTTAAAAACCCCTTGCATTGAGGTGTTTCCGAACTTGTCTTTATGGCGTATAGGACGCTCACTGAATGTTATGAAGAGTCATCTGCGCTTTCATAAGCATGCCGTGGGCGGAGATGACAGCCGCCGTGAGATTCTGCATTCCTTGAGCACTCACAATGTGGTTTTCGTCTACGAACAAGACGTCAAACTCATGATCGAAAACAATCACGCCTTTGAAGCGTTCATCTGTGCCCTGACAGGATTTCTGAAGAGCAAAGGTATGACTGAAGATCGCCCTGCTGGCTTTCCTAAAAATGAAGATTGGATTGAGTTTCCCAAGTCCTCAATCAAATGGGACGGCTTTTAAATCCTTTAAACTGGTCCCTTTAATTGTGGGTGCTTTTAGTTGTCCGTTCTTCGGAATAAGAGCTCTTCAAATCTACAAGGCTTGTTTTAAAAGGTCCTGCGCGGACTAAGAGAGTCTTTAATGG
>JBCECD010000020.1:0-16306 GCA_039206745.1 Bdellovibrio sp.
TTTTTGAATGAGTTTTTGGACAACGTATTGTTTTTCGCGGTCGCCATAAATTATTTTGATTGTTGTCAAAGGAGCTTTGACTTTACGGAATCCTTTGATGGTGACGTATTTTTGGATGCTAAAAAAAACATTCTGGAATGCGGACTGAACGGCTGTGGCAGGGACTTCTACGTTCAGTTTTCTGGATAAATTAGAGACTTTCTCTACACTCGATTTCATATCGTTCTTCTCCTATAATAAAACCGGTGGATAGTAGAGGACCACCCGTCTAAAGGCAACGACATCGCGGCGCGTAATGCCTATATTTCCCAGGTCAGCGACACTCTAAGAACCTATGCAACAAGAGATTCATTTTGTGACTGGAAAGGGAGGAGTTGGCAAGTCGGCAGTTGCCGCGGCCCTGGCGCTCAAAAAGAGCCGGCAGGGGCAGCGGGTGTTGCTTGTCGAGCTCGGTGACCAAAGTTTTTACAAGGATTTCTTTGATTTGCCCACTGTTCACTTTCAGCCCGTATCTCTGGCGCCCCAACTGTCTGTTGCGCTCTGGACGGGGGAAGCTTGTTTGCAAGAGTACACCCGTCATCTTATTAAAGTGGAAAGTCTGGCCAAACTCTTTTTCGAAAATGCTGTGATGAAGGCGTTTATCAACGTAGCGCCCGGACTTCCTGAGTTGGCTATTTTGGGAAAAGTCACAAGCGGCCCCCGAAAGCACGGTCCGCCACTGCCGTTCGATTGCATCGTCGTCGACGCTTTTGCGACCGGGCACTTCATGGCTTTATTGGAGGCCCCCAAGGGCATGTCGCAGGCTGTTTCAGTAGGTCCGATGGGAGAGCAAAGTCGGGGTATCGATGCCTGTCTGCGCGATCCGCAACTGACTCACTATCACGTGGTCACTCTTCCCGAAGAGCTGCCAATGAAAGAAGCTGAAGAGCTGATTGCCAATCTCAAAGCTGAGTTTTCAGTTTCAGCTGAGTTGATTCTCAATAAAACTATTCCCAAAAGTATTTCAGCGGGTTCTTTGGCAGAGGCGCGCCGCCTGCCTTCTGACATAGGAAAATTTGCAGCCTATATTTCTTCACAAATGGAGCACCAGCAAAAGATGCAAAAGAAAGCTGAAGGCATTGCAGGCACAGTGAAACAGGTGCCGCTCTTTTTTGAGATGGAAGCCTGGCCTTTGGTTGAAAAAATCGCGGAGTTTCTGTGATGGGAAAAAGTCTTTTTGCTGAAACTAAAATCTTGATCTGTGTGGGCAGTGGCGGTGTGGGTAAAACCACGATTGCAGCCTCAATGGCCGTGCTGGCAGCCAAAGAAGGTCTGCGTGTTTTAGTTCTCACCATAGATCCGGCAAAAAGACTGGCGCAGACTCTGGGTATCGAAGGAGCCAAAGATGTCACTCGTGTGCCGGGGCAGGAATACAAAGGGGAGCTCTTTGCTTCGGTCATAGATCATAAAAAGACTTTTGATGATTTTGTAGCCCGAGCTGCGCAAAAGAGCGAAGTGGTTCAGCGGCTTTATAAAAACAGACTTTACCAACAGCTCTCAACCAGTCTGAGTGGATCGCAGGAGTTCACGGCCCTTGAGAAACTGTACTCTTGTTATGAATCTCAAGAGTTTGATCTGATTATTTTAGATACACCTCCAACCAAACATGCCATTGATTTTCTTCAGGCGCCGCAAAAGCTCTCAGCTCTTTTTCATGAGGGAGTGGCGAAATGGTTCCGTGATCCTGAAGGGAAAAAGTCAGGATTTTTGGGACAGCTTTTGCAAACCGGAACCCGCCAAGTTTTGCGCATCTTGGAATCTCTGACGGGTTCAGGTTTTATCCATGAGCTGGCTGATTTCTTCATGAATATCGAGCAGTGGCAGGAAAAACTTCTTCGTCGTACCGTGGATGTGCAGAGAATGCTGCTGGCCCCCACCACGCGATTTTGCCTGGTTACCTCTTTTGATCAGGCCAAACTCAAGGAAGCTGAATACTTCTCCCGCGAAATTAAAAAAGGGGGCTATCACTTGAGTACAGTGGTTCTCAATCGCGTTTTTCCGCATTGGTTGAACTTGCAATCGGAAGAGAACACGATGGATCAGTATCAGGATTTGCAAGATCTCTATAAACAGATGCGAGCCTATTATGCTCAGAAAAATCGCCTCTATCAAAATTTTGAAAGCCATATAGATAAAAATGTACAGATCTTCCGTATCCCTGATCTGGTGAAAGACATCTCAGATCTTTCAGGTTTGGAAGAGTTGAGTGTGCTTTTGCTTGAAGGAGAAAAAAAGACATGAGGTCTTTCCTGTTATTTTCCATGCTGATTGTCTCTACAGGGTGTGGTCTTTTGCCAATCCAAGATGAGAGAAAAGACGAAGCTTTTTTACAGAGAGAGGCCGAGCAGTCCCAGATGCGAGCAGCTGAAGAAATTTTGGCTCGGGCCCAATTCGATCAGGCTCTGGTGAAGTTTCAAGAGTTTCAAAAGAAATATCCGCAGTCGACATTTTTTCAGGCAGCGCGCCTGGGAGAGGCTCAGGCTCTGGAAGGCCAGGGACACTATGAAGAGGCCGCTGTTCTTTATCGCGATGTTTATCTTGCAAATATAAACTATCAACCCAATATTGCAGTGATTGCTTTATACAGAAGCTCTTTTTGTTACGAAGCTCAAGGTGACGATTTAAAAACTCTCACGGCGTTGCTGGATGCTAACAAGCTCGGAAAACATCTGCCGCCCGAAGTGGCCTGGGCTGAGATTCCGGCGCGTTTGGCTTCCATATATGGCCGCTCTGGAGCGGATCGCGAGGCCAATCGTTATTTGGAAATGGCGGATAAGGGTTTGCAAAAAGTACGACAGGAAAAGGGGCGAGATCTTAAGACAGACTGGCTGGCAAAAACATATTTTCAAATGGGCAGTGTTTCCACCAATCAAATTTCGGCTGAGACTTTTGCCAACTATGTTGCCGGTCAAAGATGGGTTCAGGTCTATTTGATCAGAGCTCTTCAGCAAAATGATCCAGTGTGGTCGGTGCGCGCGCAAAATAAATTGGAAGAGACCTATCGTGATCTCTATGCGCAAGTGGAATTGCAAAAAACATCCCGGGAGGCCTTAGCAAATCTTGGCGGGGCCTTTTTTGATTTGATGGATCAGGCCGAATTGTTCCGACCTGTATGGGGTCGCGAAGCCAATGCCTATGAAAAAAAGTTTTTCTCCAATTTAGCTGAGACAAGAAAGAAAACTGAGAGTTTATTATATGGAAGCGAGAGCTCGATGGGACTCACCGAAGAATCCAAGCTTCTCAATAGTATCAAGAGGCCGGGACGAGTCAAAGTGGACTCGCTCTTGCCAGAGGAAAAGAAGTCTTCTATACCTCTTCCCTCTAAAGTTCTGACCACTGAAGATCCCAACTTATAGGGATTTCGAAGGAGTTCGCCATGGCGAAACAGACCCTGCATCGACAAACGCTTGCTAACATGAAAGAAATTTGCAGTTGGTTTTCAGCCAAGAAAGCCAGCCTCAGTTATCCTATTTATTCGAGTTATGATATTCGCGATGCGGGTTACAAGATTTCCAATGTCGACGCGAATATTTTCCCAGCAGGTTTCAATAATATCTGTCCGACAGATAAAGAAACTTCAGTGGGATTGATGGATGATTATATCACCACTCACTATGGTTCTCAGATGCGCAACATTTTGTTGGTGACAGAAGAGCACACTAATAATGCCTTTTACTGGGAAAACGTCCACACCATTCGCAGTCTTCTCGAAGCTGGGGGGCGCACGGTCAAGGTGGCGATTCCCAAGCCACTTCCAGAGCCGCTTAAACTCACCAGCTCTGTTGGCAATGAGGTGATTGTTCACTCTGCACTTCCGGATGGGGAACTTCTGCGGTCTTACAAGCCAGATCTTATTATCAGTAACAATGATTTCTCGGAAGCTTACGAAGAGTGGGCACTTTCCATGTCTGAATATGCTATCAATCCCCCTCGCGAGTTGGGTTGGTATCAGCGCAAGAAAAGCACTTACTTCAAATATTACAATGAGCTGGTGAATGAGTTTGCTCAGATCACGCAGATTGATCCGTTTTTAATGCGTGTTGAGACTGAATTGTTTTCTCACTTCGATATCGGGGATGAGAAAAGTCGCGAGGATCTGGCGCAACAAGTGGATGCCATGCTGGATCGTCTGCGTACGGACTACAAACAACGGGGTCTTTCGCAGGAGCCCTTTGTCTTTGTGAAAAACAATGCAGGCACTTATGGTCTGGCGGTGATTCGAGTGGGTTCAGGTGCGGAAGTAAAAGAGTGGTCTTATAAGTCACGTAAGAAAATGAAAGCCGCCAAGGGTGGTCGTGATGTGGAAGAGGTCATTATTCAAGAAGGCATTCCCTCTATTGTGCAAGCCGATGGCGCGAGTGCGGAGCCGGTGATTTATATGATCGGCTCTAATCTTGCCGGGGGCTTCTTGCGCACGCATGCGGAAAAAAGCTCCACAGAAAGTTTAAATAGTCCCGGCGCGGTTTATCGTCGTCTGTGTGTTTCAGATCTTGCCATCAATACGCCTGGATGCCCGCAGGAGAATGTTTACGGATGGACAGCGAAGCTGGGGTTGCTCGCCATTGCCTTGGAGGCCAAGGAAATGGGTGCGGATTTTAAGAAATATATCAAGACCAACGGCTAGAGGGAGATGCGAGCGACTGTTGGAAAAAGTAAGATATGTTAGTATTAGCTAGAGGTGAGGATGAGAAAGCTTTACGGCGTATTTTTTCTTTTTATAATATGTTTTACAATCGGCTACTCTGTAATCAATCACACAACTTATCAATATCAAATCAGCCGTGATCCTGCGGCGGTTAAAAACTCTTTTGATCTGACTCATTTGAGTGGTGAATCCCTGCAAGAGGCGATCCATCAAAAGCTTGTAGCGAAACTGGAGATTATTAAGTCAGCGGAAGAAACCAGTATCAGTGTGGGCCATTATTCCTTTGTTAATTCTCAAGGTGAAAAGAAGCTGGCTTGCAGAGAATTTGATCAGGTCAGTTTTGAATTTGAAGCTGATGGCAGCTCTGTCTCCAACGGCAAACCGACGATGGAAGTCCAAGGGCGCTGTGACTTTTCTCCCGATCTTTTGAGAACTCAACCACTTTCAATTCCTGTCGCGCGCATTCTGGGAGAAGCTCCTGGTGACGGTGATTTTACAACACAAAATGTTTACGTTAAATTTTCCAATTTGGCGGAGGTCTGGCCTCGTACTTGGATTTTGAAATCCATCAAGCTTTCTCATAGCAAAGGAAAAGTGCAAGCAGTGATTGTGGAAAGTGAAGAGGTGACCCAGTATTTAGGTCACCCCGTCGTTATAACTTGGTAAAATCAATTAAGAGTGAGCTTTAGCTAATTCTACAAAAGTGCGGATCATGGCGCCGGAAGCACCTTTTTTAGGACAATAAGGCAATCTGTTGCCCACAGCCCAGCCGGTTCCCGCGATATCAAAGTGAGCCCAAGGGATGTCGTCGCCGACAAACTGCTCCAAGAAGGCAGCAGCTGTTGCAGATCCCGCGCCCTTACCGGCAGAGATATTGGAAAGATCAGCGTAAGTGCCTTTCATGTCTTTCACATGGAAATCGGTCAAAGGCATATTCCAAACCCATTCACCAGATTCAACGGCGGCTTTTTCCACTTTGTTTTTCAAACCTGAATTGCGAGTGAAATAGCCCGTGTGAGTATTGCCAAGAGCAACAACCATCGCGCCCGTCAAAGTTGCAGCATCCACAATGAAGGCAGGTTCCAACTCTGTTGCATAAGAAAGAGCGTCCGCTAAAATCAAACGTCCTTCCGCATCCGTGTTGTTCACTTCGAAAGTTTTACCGTTGCGAGCGGTGTGCACATCGCCCGGTTTTGTTGCCGCAGGGCCAACCAGGTTTTCAGTAGACGCTACCAAACCAATGGCATTGATTTTTAACTTCAACTTGGCAATGGCCAGAAGAGTTCCAATCACATTGGCTCCTCCGCACATATCAAATTTCATTTCTTCCATGCCAGCGGAAGGTTTAATGCTGATTCCACCACAGTCAAATGTCAGGCCTTTTCCGACGAAAGCTACGGGTTTTTTGCCAGCAGCGGCCCCTTTGTATTCCATGATGATAAAGCGAGGCTCTTCAGCAGAACCGTTGGAAACGCCCAAAAGGCCACCCATTTTTTCTTTTTTGATACGAGCTTTATCCCAAACAGTGACTTTAAGGCCTGTGCCTTTTGCTGCCTCGACTGTCGTCGAAGCTAAAATAGAAGGAGTCATCAAATTTCCAGGCATATCACCCAGACGACGAGAAAAGTTCACGCAAGAGCCTAAAACAACACCTTCGTTGAAAGCAGCTTTAATAGTTTTGTCGCCAGCTTGTTTGGAGACAACATGAATATTAATTTCTTTGCTTTCTTTTTTTCCAGACATCAACTCGTCAAAAACATAAGAAGTCAGAAGCAAGCCTTCAGCACACGCTTTGGCAAACTCAGCAGCATCTTTTTTTCCTGTAGCCAGTCCATCAAAGTGCAAAGCAGCCTCTTTCGCGCCCAGAGACTTCACCGCCTCGTAGGCAGAAGCGACGGATTGACGAACACTTTCGTGAGTGATAGCGTTCTCTTTGCCTAAGCCCACCACGATAACGTGACGGAAATTTTTATAATTGATTTCGCGGAAGATCACCGCTTCCTGATGTTTTCCGGAGATGGATTTGTCCTCAAGAGCCGGGGACAATTTTTTGTGAAGCTCAGAATGAGTCAGTTTAGCAAGCTTATCTTTTTGAGAAGAAGACTTGGAAAACACGACCAAAGCCGGGCAAGTTAACGCATCAATATCTTTGTTAATTAAATTTAAAGCCATAAAACCCCTTAAAAATATTCACTTTTGTCAAACGCTAATAGATGTAGCATAGCAATTGAAGTGGTCCAAGGCTTTTTGATAAAGTCCTGCGTAAGGATTCCGATAGGTAGCAAGGAATGACACTTCAATTACAACCACAGGAGACAGCAGTGGCACTCATCCCATACGTCATAGAACAAACTTCCAAAGGTGAACGCTCTTACGATATCTATTCCCGACTCTTAAAAGACCGTATTGTGATTTTAGGAAGTCAGGTTAATGATGAAATTGCGAATGCTATCATTGCCCAGTTCTTATTCTTAGAAGTGGATAATCCAGAGAAACCAATCCATCTTTATATTAACTCTCCCGGAGGCAGTGTCTCTGCGGGATTGGCTATTTACGACATTATGCAGTTTGTAAAATGCGATGTTGCGACCTATTGCATGGGTATGGCAGCGAGCATGGGATCTTTACTTCTGACTGCGGGCACTAAGGGAATGCGTTATAGCCTTCCGAACACGCGCATCATGATTCACCAACCTTTGCTGGCAGGCGGAGGGCTTTCTGGTCAAGTGACAGATATTGAAATTCATGCACGTGAGTTGATTAAGACAAAAGAAAAACTCACTCGTATTTACGAAACGCACACTGGCAAGGGATATGAGTTCTTGAGAGAGCAAATGGAAAGGGATAATTTTATGGACCCTTACCAAGCTAAAGAATTTGGTTTGATTGATCATGTGGTGGAATCTCGTAAAGCGAAAAAAGGATAATGCGAATGAATACCAAAGATACGAACGGCACATTGAGATGCAGCTTCTGTGGCAAAGGCCAAAAAGAAGTTAAAAAGTTGATTGCAGGGCCCGGTGTCTACATTTGTGATGAGTGTATTGATCTTTGCAACGACATTATCGACGAGGAGAAAGAGCGAGAGACCGCGGTGAAGGGAACCTTCAAAGTTCCCAAGCCGGCTGATATCAAGTTGTATCTCGATGATTACGTCATTGGCCAGGTGCAGGCCAAGAAGACTTTGGCTGTGGCGGTTCACAACCACTATAAACGGGTCAATGCCATGTCGACAGGTAAAAAGAATGCCGACGTGGAAATGCAAAAATCCAACATCTTGCTGATTGGACCTACTGGTTCCGGTAAGACGTTGTTGGCACAGACCATTGCAAAAATTCTCAATGTTCCGTTTGCCATGGCGGATGCGACGACTCTGACAGAGGCAGGTTATGTGGGAGAAGATGTGGAAAACGTCGTTCTCAATCTCTTGCAGGCTTCGGAGTATGATGTTGAGAAAGCTCAAAGAGGTGTCATCTACGTCGATGAGATTGATAAAATCTCCCGTAAATCAGAAAATCCTTCCATCACTCGTGATGTCAGCGGTGAGGGTGTGCAACAGGCTCTGTTGAAAATCCTTGAGGGAACGGTGGCGAACCTTCCTCCTAAGGGAGGTCGTAAGCATCCACAACAGGAATTCATCCAAGTGGATACAACGAACATCCTTTTCATCGTGGGCGGGGCCTTCGTTGGTTTGGATAAAATCATTGAAAATAGAACCTCTAACAAGACGATGGGGATCGGTGCTGATATTCGCACTTCTGAAGAAGTGGAGAAGAGTGCTAACTTGTTGTCAAAAGTGGAGCCTGATGATTTATCCAAGTTTGGTTTGATCCCGGAGTTCATCGGTCGTTTGCCAGCGATTGCCGTGTTGTCGCCTTTGGATGAGGAAGCTCTGATGGACATTTTGGTTCGTCCTAAAAATGCCATCACTAAGCAGTATCAACGTCTGTTCAGTTTTGAGGGTGTGGAGCTGAAGTTTACGGATAAGGCTCTGCGTGCTGTGGCCCAGATGGCTTTGAAACGTAAAACTGGAGCTCGCGGTCTGCGTGGAGTTTTGGAGACTGCGATGCTGGATATCATGTATGACATTCCTTCAAAAGCGAATGTGAAGGAAGTTATGATCGATGAAAACGTCATCAATGACGGAGCTCCTCCGATGTTGGTCTACAAGACTGATGAGGAAATGCGGGCTGAAGAAGAGGCGAAGAGAAAGAGCTCCGCGTAGAATACAAAGCGCAGAGATGACTGCGCTCCGAAAGGAGCGTAAAACAAAAGCCTCATCTGTGACAAGATGGGGCTTTTTTATTTATTCAAAGCCACGACATCTTGTTTCATCAATTCCCCGAGACTGCGAAAGTCGACAGGCTTGCTCAGGAAGCGCAGAGCGCCCATGTCGTCGGCTCTTTTGCGAAAGTCTGGAGACTCATAGGCGCTGATCATATAGATAGGGAAAGGCACATTTAAAATGTTCACTTCGGCGAGAAATTCAAACCCGTCCATTTGTGGCATATTGATATCGGAGAGAAGAAGATCTACAGGTGGAATGTCATTTCGATGGAGGTAACTCAGGCAGTCTGCAGCATTTAAAAAAGAAGTGATGTTCAACTCTGCCACGTTATGAAAAATCTTTTTGAGCTTCAGTTTATAAAGTAAATGAGTGTCGGCTTCATCATCTACAATTAATATATGAATCATGGATTTTTTCTTTCGTGAGCTAATGGCAGCGCTAGTACAAACTCGGACCAACTGCCGAACTCACTTGTATATTTTAAATGGCCACCGTGCTTCTGCGCAATATTAAAAGCGACTGTCAGGCCCAGCCCGGCCCCTTCTCCTGCTGATTTGGTGGTTAGGAAGGGGTCGAATATCTTCTCCCCTAAAAGCGTCGGAATCCCTACACCATTGTCTCGAATCGAGATCTCGAGGAAGTCTCCGCGAATGGCTGTCGACAGAGTGAGCTCCGGCTCAAAGCCCTCTGTATTTATGAGCTTCTTTTCGAGAGCATGAATGGCATTATCAATTATATTGGAAACCGCTCGGACCAAAGAATTGCGATAGCTTGGAATCCATGTTGGTTCACAAAGCCGATAATTCACTTTCGGCGGAACATAGCTGGCATCAAGGGAGCGGTTGGAGACTGTGTTCTGGTAGGCTTGTTTAAGGACGTCATTGATTTCAGTTTTTTCTAAGATGTCGTTATCGTAGCCAGAAAGAATTTGCATGGAGCGGACAATTTGATCAATGCGATGACTGTGTTTCAGGATGACCCGACTGATTTCGTGAACCTCTTCGAGACTTTCTGAGTCGGTGAGGAGTTCGCTGAAATTCAAAACAAAGTTTAAAGGATTGCGAATTTCGTGGGCCACACTTGAAGTCAGACTTCCCAACGAGGCAAGCCTCTCTTGGTTGACAAGGGAGGCTTGCATTTTTCTAATCTGTTGCACGGCTTTCTCCAAGCTTTCATTTTTACTGGTCAACTGAATGGTACGCTCTTGCACTTTGTTTTCGAGATCTTGGTTCACACTCTCCAACTTTTCGTTGGCGTTCTGAAGCCCCGAGCGGAAGGAATTGATGGATTGAACGAGAACATCGAGTTCATCCTCTTGCCTCTGGAGGCGCCGGTGCAACTTGAGATCCCCTTTGTCGCGGATTTGAATATTGCGAAGATAGCTGGCGATGTGCTGGATATGAACGACGAGAATGCGATTGAAAACCAAATAGAGACAGAGAACCACGATCAAAGTTTTGGCGGCTTGACGGACAAAAATCCAAAGTGTTTCGTTGAGATATTTCTCATTTAACTTTTGCGTATCAATTTCGACGGTTAAATATCCCAGTACTTGGTTGTTGTTCTTGCGGACTATTTTAAAGTCTTCGTGATTTTTATCAGTGGGATCAGGGCTCCCTGTTTCAAACAACACAGCCTGATCTGTGGTCAGACGAATATAGCGAATTCCATCCAGGCGGCTCAGACCTTCCAATTGAATTTTTAAAAGTCGAGTGTCGTAGGACCACAGATGTTCTGACATCGAATCGAGATATGAAGTCTGAATAATAGAGAAGTTATTGCGTAATTTTTCGAAGTCTCTTTGATAATCCAAGTAAATTTGAAAGGCGGTCAAAAGCAGAGTGGCGAAAGAGCTTATGGCCCATGTGGCTATAAGAAGCTTTAAAGAGAGAGAATGCGTACCAAAATGGCGTTTGAAATCGAACCCTGTCACGGGGCCTTTATCGGTTATCTTGACAAAAAAGAGGACGAAAATTTGCTTTTTGCGAATTACAATTAGGAAAGATTCTCAAATTTCAACAAAATTTTATAGAGCTTGATGGTCGGTGTTTTTCTGTCCAAACTTTGTAGAGGTTTGCAGTCGAGTGTAAGCCAACAGGTCCAGAGTGCCCCATTCCTAGGCAGCACCGCTTAAAATAGGAGGCCAGAAGTCTTTTTTTTCCCAATATATTTACTTCCCAGCAATCGTTCACATAGTTAGACTGAATACAGAGTGCTGGAAAGGTGAATATGGATATTAACCTATAACAGCCCTGCTTGAGTCTCAAACTCAAGGTGCTCGTTAACCCACAGGGAGGGAGAGGATATGAGCGAGGGAAAAGTTCAACAACTACCACTTTTACCCCTAAGAGACCTCATCATTTTTCCGCATATGATGATGCCTTTGTTTGTAGGTCGCGAAAAGAGCATTAATGCTCTGGAAGAGGCTATGAGCAAACAGACGGATATCGTGTTGGCGGCCCAAAAGGATGCGAAAACCAATAATCCCGAACCCAAAGATATCTTTGCAGTGGGAACTATCGGCACCATTATTCAGCTTTTGCGTCTTCCAGATGGAACAGTGAAGGTTTTGGTTGAGGGTAAACGTCGTGCAAAGATTAAGAATTTCGTAAACAATGACAATTTCTTTATGGTGTCTTGTGAGCCGTTGGAAGAGGATCTCTCCAATGTGGTGGAAGCACAGGCTTTGGTTCGCTCAGTGAAGGGAACCTTTGAGACTTATGTGAAACTGAACAAGCGCATCCCGCCGGAAATTTTGATGCGCGTCTCAACAATTGAAAATCCAGGGGAGCTGGCAGACATCATTGTTGCGCAACTCAATCTGAAATTAGAAGACAAACAGGCGGTTTTGGAGATCATTGATCCGTCAAAACGCTTGGAACATCTGTTGAATTTGATGACAGGTGAGATTGAAATTCTCGAAGTTGAAAAGAAAATCCGCACTCGCGTGAAGAAGCAGATGGAGCGTTCTCAGAAAGAATACTATCTGAATGAGCAGATGCAGGCCATTCAGAAAGAACTGGGCGAGAAGGACGACTATCAAGCTGAACTTCAGGATCTCGAGGTCAAGTGTAAAAACAAAAAGATGAGTCAAGAAGCCAAAGACAAGGTGATGAAAGAGATCAAAAAGCTCAAAATGATGTCGCCTATGTCAGCGGAAGCAACCGTCGTTCGCAACTATATCGACTGGGTTTTGTCTCTGCCTTGGTATGACTTCACTGAAGAAAAGCATGATTTGAAAAATGCACAACGTATTTTGGATGAAGACCATTGGGGTCTGGAAAAAGTCAAAGATCGCATTCTGGAGTATCTGGCTGTTCTGTCTATTTCTAAAGATATGAAAGGCCCTATCTTGTGTTTGGCGGGCCCTCCAGGGGTGGGTAAGACCTCTTTGGCTCGCTCCATAGCGGAATCTTTGAATCGTCCTTTTGCAAGAATCTCGTTGGGCGGTGTGCGTGATGAGGCGGAGATCCGAGGTCATAGGAAAACTTATGTTGGCGCGATGCCGGGTAAAATCCTGCAAGCTTTGCGTAAAGTAGATAAAGGGAACCCATTGGTTCTGCTTGATGAAATCGATAAGATGGCTTCTGATTTCCGAGGAGACCCAGCTGCGGCAATGCTCGAGGTGTTAGATCCTGAGCAAAACAACAATTTCCAAGATCACTACTTGGAGTTGGAGTATGATTTGTCGAAGGTGATGTTCATTTCGACAGCCAACTCTTTGCACACGATTCCTCGTCCTTTGTTGGATCGTATGGAGATCATCAATCTCGAAGGCTATATCGAGCAGGAAAAATTCCATATTGCGAGAAACTACTTGGTTCCTAAGCAATTGGAAAACCATGGCTTGAAAGACTATAAAGTCACGATCAAGGATGAAACGATCCGCGATGTGATCCGCTACTATACAAAAGAAGCGGGTGTGCGGAACTTGGAAAGACAGTTAGCCAATGTTTGCCGTAAGGTTGCTAAAGATATCGTTATGGGCGAAGCCGTTGAAAGCTTTAAAGCTGAGGCGACAAGCAAAACTGATAAAAAAGCGACAAGCAAAAAGTCAGCGAAGAGCGCGAAGGCTTCTGCCAGCGCGAAGACCAGTGGTTACATCGTGACACCGCAAAAATTGGTGGAATTACTGGGGCCTCATAAGTTCAAGTTCGGTGTGATCGAGACTGAGAACGAAATCGGTCTGACCAACGGTATGGCTTGGACTGAAGTGGGCGGAGATCTGTTGGCTGTGGAGGTGAGTGTGGTGCCTGGAAAAGGTAAGTTCACTGTGACTGGTCAATTGGGTGATGTCATGAAAGAGTCTTGTTCTGCAGCGATGAGCTATGTGCGCTCGCGCGGGCCTCTCTTTGGATTGGATAAGGAATACTTCTCCAATATTGATGTGCACATCCATCTGCCAGAAGGAGCGGTTCCTAAGGACGGTCCTTCTGCGGGGATTGCTCTGACAACTTCCATCGTCTCTTCAATCATGAAGATTCCGGTGAAGAGAACAGTGGCGATGACAGGAGAAATTTCTCTGCGAGGCCGAGTGATGGCTATCGGCGGATTGAAAGAAAAGATCCTGGCAGCTCACCGTGGAGGTATAAAGATCATCATCTGTCCTAAAGAGAATGAAAAAGATCTCAAGGATATTCCTAAGGAAGTGATGAAGGATCTGAAAGTGATTTTGGTGGATCATGTCGATCAGGTACTGATCAACGCTCTGGACATCAAGACACCTAAAGAGCTCTTCAAGCTGCAAAAAGAGCGAGAGTTCGGCATCAAAGCCCAATATACGGGCCAGGCCGTACACCATCATTAAGAAGATCTTAAGCCCGGGAATCCCCCGGGCTTTTTTGTTTAAAAATCAGGCACAAAATGCGCTGCGTAAATTACATCAATGAAATAAATAACCCATAATGCTCGATTTATGAGCAGCAGGCCGCGTCTTGCATTGACGGAACCCTGACAATCTGTAAAAACCTGTCTCCTGCGAACATTTTTCTAATCAATGCTCTGGAGCTGCAATAAATGGATCAAAACCCTGATCGAGTTTTTGAACTCGGGAAGTTATACACAGACCGTGGTGAGTTCGCTCCCGCTGTTGAACATTTGTCAGAAGCCTCTAAACAATACTTTGCGACTCGCAACTTTCCCCAATACTTGAAATGCATCAATCTCTTGCTGCGTATCTATGCAGAACGTGAACAGTATGAAGACATCAATCAAACCAAGGAAAAACTTCAGGATCTAGTTCTCAATGAAGGTTTTGAACTGACGTCTCGCACTTATTATACCTTGGCGGTTTGTGCTTCTTACAAAGGCCAGCACGAGACTGCTATGGATTACTGCCAGAAAGCATTGGCTATCGCTTTGGCTGCTGATAACAAAGAGGATATCTGTCATGCTATTTTGGGATTGGCGATGGTGTATGGTCACCCTGCTATTGGTCGCTTCTCCGATGCTCTGAAAGAGATCTACAATCTGCAAGTATTCTTTCAGGTTTACGAAATGCCTGATCTTCAGGCGACCTCATTATTTTTGAACGCCAGCATCTTAAAACAAATGAAAAAGTATGATGAAGCTATTGAGATCCTGTGGAAGGCCTACGATGTTGTGAAAGAAACTCGCAACGTTGTGATGTCCAACTACCTGATGGGTGCCATGGCCGATGCTTACTATGAGATTGGTGATAAGGACATGGCTCGCACCTACATCAATCTGGCTCAACGTTCGATTGATGGCGAGAACCACCGTCGCTTGAATCGTATGGCCAAAGAGTTGGCGGAAAAAATTGGCGGCGAAACCCAATCAAACTTTGACTTGATTTTTGATGAAGCAAATCATTCAGTAGTAGAGCGAAAGCTGGGCCGAATTGATTTCAAAAATCAATTTATTCTTCTGGATCTCCTGCGTCTGTTTGTACAGAATCAGGGCAAGATCTACTCCAAGGAGTACTTGGTGGAGAATGTTTGGAAACAGCCTTATGATCCGGCCATTCATGACAATAAGATTTATGTGACGATCAAGCGTCTGCGTAAATTGATTGAACCGGATTATGAGAAGCCGAAATATATTTTTAGAGCCAAGAATGGCTATTACATGAATAAAGCGGCTCGAGTACAGTTCGAGCACTAGGGGGGATTCATGTTAAAGAAGGTGATGCTAGCAATGCTAGTAAGTGTATCGACTTTGGCAGCGCCTTGGGGGGCATGGGCGACTGTCACGAGCGATGAACATGTGATGCCAGCAGGGTCGGATCCATGGGTTCCGTGGCCTTGGGCTTTGGCGCAGCCGTTTCCGTGGTCTGATATTCAGGGCTTTTGGAAAGTGGAAGAAGGGGATTTTACGTCTTACTTTGCGTTGAAGGTGGTTCGTCAGAAATCAACGGGAGTTCATCAGTTGCAGTTAAAGCAATTCGATGGTGAAACCTGTAAAGTTTTGGCAGCTGGTGTGGGGATTGAGCGCAATCAAAAGGTCTTTGCTCAGATGACAAGCAAGGGCGGTATTACTTACCGTGTGCAGTTGACGGCATTTAATGAGAAAGATTCTCCGTTGCCACCTTTAAAGGGAGCTATCCCAACAGAGGCGGTTATGGTGCTTTCTATGGGTCGTTTGGACGAGAGAACGAACGACGAAATGGTTCATATACAGATTATGAAGATTTCGGCGCATTTGACCCAAAGAACCTGTATTGACGACGTAAAAAAGTAATTTATCTAAAAAAAGATATTGCCAGCGATGAAGGATCGCTGTTACAAAGTGATCCTTCTAACGACATAGGGAATTAGCTCAGTTGGTAGAGCGCCACCCTTACAAGGTATGCGAGAAACAGAGTTGAGGACCGAACGACAACGACAAGTTGTTGAAGTGAGTTGGGAAATGAGAATGGCAATTTTTGAAAATGGTAAAAACATTTCGAGAATTGGTAAAAAGGTAGGAATGGATTTAATAGCAATAGGGAGTTAGCTCAGTTGGTAGAGCGCCACCCTTACAAGGTGGATGTCGCAGGTTCGACTCCTGTACTCCCTACCAAGTTCCTAAAATCACTTGGAAAGTTGAAATCGAAAAAATCAAAAATGGTAAAAACGGTTGGTAAGATGGGTAAAGTCTTAGGATTGACGAAAAATAACGATCAATACGAAGACGTCCCCGACGATTTGAAGTGGGCAATCCCACTCCATGAACACCTGACAAGCCCTGCAATGCAAAAATGGTTTGATGAACGCAAAGCTCAGTCTGAGCAGCGTGTGGAAAAAGAAATCTCTAGCCTCCGAAAAGAGTTCATTCGAGTCCTTATTACCCCTACCTAAAAAGGCTTTAAATGGCTGGGGAAGACTCTCTACGAG
>JBCECD010000021.1:0-15801 GCA_039206745.1 Bdellovibrio sp.
CGGGTTCACTTCACGAAAGCGGTTACCGACTTTCAACTAAAAATGAGACATCTCCTCAGTAGAAGGTAGTCTTGAGTTAAAAGGCTCAATAGACGGTAGCAGAAGGTGTGCGTCAAGTATTGGGTTTTGTTCGCCCTTGCAAGTTTGAAAGTCTAAAGGCATCTTGAAAACAAATGAAAACTATTTTCTTAGCCTTAACCATTTCACTAGGCTCTTTTCAGGCAATGGCATCTTTCAGCCATCAATGTGAATTTTCTGGAAAGATAGAAAAGGTCGAATCGGTCTCTGCGAACTCCACTAACTTAAGAATTTTATTTTCTAGCCGCACATTCAAAACATGGATGTTTGGCGGAAGTATCTGCAAAAGTGCAGTTGGAAAGACATTCTCTGCCGCGATTCCTTCAGACGACGAATACTTGAAGGAATTAAACTTCGGGACTTCAGAGAAAATGTTTGTTTTTAAGATTTGCCCCGATGAAGTTCCCGGATGTTACTGGGACTGGCAATCCTACAAATTGACCGAACAATAACACTGATTTTCTGAATTGATACTGTTCACGAAAACATAATTGATCGTACCACTTGAGACATGAAAACCCTCTTTCACGGAGGCTTTTATGTTTCCACGAATTGCGTTTGCAATTCTCATGTTCTTATTGCCGTTAAGCACTTGGGCCAGAGTGCGAACGGTCGAAGTTAAAAAAGATCAGATCGTCACGGTCAGAACGGCACTTGGAGTTGCAACGATCATCCAAGTGCCGGATCGACCGAATAGCCTTGTGGTCGGCGATCAATCCGCGTTCGCCTCGGACAAAACAGCCATGTTCCGCGTGGTCATCTCGAAAGAGTCCAACGAGAGGTTGGAATCGGCTGTAAGCCGATGCGCGGAAGGGTTCGACGCCGGAGAGTTTACCAAGTCAGATATTGCCAATTACATTTTCCAGAACTTGGGCAAATTCTTTTCAGAATCCGACGTGAAGGCTCTTAGAGCCGCGCACTTCGATGAGAAGAAGATGCTTGGCTCCATTCTATCTTCCTGAAGAATTGAAAAAGGCCATTCGAGCCCACTATGGTATTTCTGCTGAACGTGAGAAAAAACGGCCCAGCAAGCAAAGCGAAGCCTCCTAAAGCCAATAAATCGTAGGTGGGGGTTATTTTTGCCCCCACCTACGAATAGGGACTATTGGCGCATATAGGCGTATTTTATTATTAAATTTTACCCCATTTACTTTTGCGGGGAAATTTATTATACTATTCCGTATGCGAGTATCTGAGTCCCTACCCAAGTTAAAGCCGCTCCTAAAAAAGCCCCTCTTTACTTCTAAAGAAGCAAGAGAGCTTGGGGTGCATCCTTCAGCTTTGACCTATCTGGCAAAAACTGGGCAACTGCAAAAAGTCCGTCGCGGAGTCTATCGAGGTATTAAAGCCCCGACCGTGCCAGGCTTTCAATGGAGTGATCTTGTTGAGTCCGCTCTTTCTATTCCTAATGGCGTGATCTGTCTGATTTCAGCTCTCGCCATTTATGAGCTGACGGAGGAGATTCCTAGAGAGCATTGGATAGCCGTGCAACGTGATTCTAATATGAGGGTGCCACGTCCGATCCGTATTGTTCGTTACCGAAACGCGACTCTTGGAAAAACGGAAATCAATCTCGATGGCACGAAGGTTCCCATCTATGATCGTGAACGAACGATTGTGGATTCATTTAGGCAGCTCGACCGAGAGGTGGCGATCAAAGTCCTAAAGATGGCTCTAGCCGCCAAAAAGAAAGACCGAATTGACCTTAAAAAACTTCAGCAATACGCAAAGAAACTGCGTGTTCCCATTACGCCCTATCTGATGGCGGTGACGACATGAACGAAAATGCACTAAAGGAACGGCTAAAAACCATTTCTAAATGGGGATTACTTTTAACGACTGTTGGAAGCGACTCTTGCTTGAGCGTTTTCTTGCTCGTATCGCAAGTTCAAAGCACAAAGAGAAGTTGATTTTTAAGGGTGGATTTCTGCTCTCCTATTTGCTGGAGACGAATAGAGAAACTGTTGACCTGGATTTTCTTCTGACGAAGCTCAAGGCGCAAGCCGATGGCATCCGTGCAGTGATGGAAGAAATCGCCGCCGTTGACCTTAAAGATGGATTTGTTTAGCCATCTGTTTGACTGTACGCCGGAAGGATAAGCCGCGAAACTGCTCTTGCATGCAAACGCAGGCCACAGCTATTGTCCAAGGGGTTTCGATCATAACAGAAAGGCGCTCTTCTTCCGCCCAGTTTGACTTTCCACCAAAACTTATTATATACTTTACTAAATGGTTAATTAACCAAAAGGTATAATAATATGAGCGATCCTCTTTCAATCACTTTTTCAGCCCTGGCCGACCCAACGCGGAGAGCTTTGCTTGCACGCCTCTCAGAAGGCGAAACCAGTGTGACTGAACTGGCGGCTCCCTTTTTAAAAGAAATGAGCCTCCCCGCTGTAACCAAACATCTGAAGGTCCTGGAAAAGGCCGGACTGATCACAAAGTCGCGCGCAGCCCAATGGCGCCCCTGCCGGCTGAATCCGGAGCCCTTTAAAGACGCCGTGGACTGGATGGAGCAGTATCGGATTTTATGGGAAGAAAGTCTGGATCGCCTCGGTGTCTATTTAAAAACCGTTACAAAAGATCAAAAAAACAAAAAAGGAAAAAAACATGGCCGCAAAAAATAAGTCTAATGAGATTCTCATCACACGTATTTATGAGGCTCCTCTTAAAACAGTCTGGGATGCTTTCACAGAGCCAGAGCAAGCGGCTCAGTGGTGGGGCCCCAGAGGCTTTACTTTAACCACTTATAGCAAAGATCTTCGACCTGGCGGCATCTGGCATTACACCATGCATGGACCTGATGGCACCGACTATCAAAACAAGACTGTCTATCTCGAAGTCGAGAAGCATAAAAAACTCGTTTACGATCATGGCGGCGACGATGACCGCCCTCCCCTCTTTCGTGTGACAGTTCTTTTTAGCGAACTCAAAGGCAGAACAAAAATGGATATGACCATGACTCTGCCAACCGCCGAGGACGCAGAGCAAACTCGCCAGTTCATCAAACAAGCAGGCGGCAACTCCACGTGGGATCGCTTCGCCGAGTATCTGGACAAGAGCTTGCGCCATCAAGACAGCTTTGTGATCAACCGCAGCTTTGAAGCGCCCATCAACGTGGTCTTCGAAATGTGGACTGAGGCGAACCATTTTTCTCAATGGCTAGCCCCTGTCGGCTTTCACATGAAATTCCTACGAGCGGACATTCAAGAGGGAAAAACCAGCTTTTATGTGATGGAAAACAATGACAACGTGAAAATGTATGGACGCATTGAATATCTCAAAATAGAAAAACCCCACACCATCGCCTACAAGCAATCGTTCTGCGATGAGAGGGAGCAACCTGCTCGGCATATTTTTGATCCCAGCTGGCCTGAAACCATGCTGACTCTGGTCACTCTGAGCGAGGAAGAGGCTGGCTGCACTCGGGTCACTGTCACCTGGACTTTGCTGAATTCAGCAACAGATTCAGAGAGAAACACCTTCATTAAAGGCCGTACCGGCATGACTCAGGGCTGGACGGGATCTTTTGATAAACTCGAGGAATACCTTCAAGCTCGGCTCTAAATATTTCGGTGGAGATTTCTCAGCGAGAATACAACCCTCAAAAAAAACCGGAGAAGCACAGACCTCTCCGGTTTTCATTAAAACCTGGAAGAACCTGCTGTCGAGTTCAATAACACTCCATAGAGCTCATCGATTTCAACAAAAGACCTCCAAAGTCAGCCGACTATTCTTCCTCTTGCAAAGCGATCATAGAGATGATTTGCTCATCCGAAGCCTGCTTATACTCTGGTACTTCTTGGCGCACTTTTCCCACAACAGATAACAGTTCAGGAGAGGCCACACCAGTCTCATAAGCTTCCAAAGCCTGCCCTTTCACCATTTTGACATCATTTTTCAAAGCCGATTGCGTACTCAAAAACGGCGAAGAAATAACTCCATAAACCGTCCAAGTCGGCGCAAGAAGTGTCGTCGCTGTAAAACCACACGGTGACGAATCTTCACAAGCCAAAGCAGCCTGTCCTGCAACCATCACTGCAATCACTGTCATACCTAACATCTTTTTCATCTTTATCTCCTTTGTTGGTTCGTTCTACTAAATTTATTTTTTGTATTGCTATAAACTATAAACTCCGCCGCTTCCTTGGCGAGGGTTTTCGAGGTCTCCAACTCTCGAACAAACTCCGGCCCCATAAGGTGCAAACTCAAACTCGAAATATATTTTTTCATATCAGTCAGTTCTTTATTTCGCTCTTCTTCAGAAATCCTTCGGGCCTTTGCCTGTAAGGCCTCTTGGACTTTAATCACCTTTGAATTTTTAGGAAGACCATAAGAGTCACTATAGTGGTCGACGATATAAGTTTCTCCGACCTTACCTCTGACAACCAGCTTGTCTATATACTTTGTGGAGTCACCCTTCCTCTCGTACTCCATCGCCATATAAGCCTGTCGCCGCTTCATTCTGTCCACCTTCAGACTGAGCAGACTATGAAAGTCAGAAACGCCTTTGCCCTCCGCCTGAGTTCTTCTCAAAAGCTCCTGAAAAGCAGAAGCTGGCTGTGCGATCAACCCCTCCACACTGTCAAACTGACTGCCCGTTATTTGATTTAAGTTTTTGAGCTTTGCCATATAGCTGTTATGAAAAGACGGCCAATAATAAAAACGGCTTTTCATTTCTTCAGGATTTAACTCACGGGAGTAACCCGAACGCAGGAGCGCACGCAACAGATCCTTTGGTGTTGAGACGGGAGTTTCGATAAACTTAAGATTGTTCGGCTGCACATGGGCCAAAAGATTTTTTGTTTCGCTCGCACAGTTGTTAGAGATAAAATAGTATTCTCCGCGATAACTCCAATACTGCTCAATCGCTCTTTGCACCAAATCCGTTCTTTCTTTTTCCGACAAACTCAGGGGATAACTCAACAGCTCCCGCAATTCCAATTTGTTGTACTCTTCCTGCACATTCAGAAATGGCATGATAAAAATCTGCGAAGGATATTGCCCGGTCAAACCCTTCCAAGGACTGAGAGCCAGATCCGTAACACCAGCGCGATAGCTGAGCACCCGATGATAAGCCAGATCCTCAAGGCACTCTGGTCCGACTTTTGTTCGCAGAGGAGAGCAAATCACCAACCTCAGCATCGAATGCCCCCAGCGGGACGACATATCCTGCCCATCCCCCGCCAAGAGGTAATGCACTTCGTACACACGACGAGCATCGATAATCTCCGAATGATAATAGGCACCCACATCATTAAAGATGGTCGTGGTCACAAAGTTGGCTTGCTCGCATCGTAGGTCTTTATGCGGAGAAAATTCAAAATGCTTTTCCAAGAAAGCGTAAGCTGTCGGTCTTTTACATTTGTACTCAGGATCCAACAAAAAAAATTCAAAGTTGACACCGAAAGCCTCTTCACTGGACTTCAACTCCTGAGGATCAGGCGAACGAGAGCTTTTCGCCTCCGCTTCCTTTTTAGCTGTCCAGTTCAGGGCATATAGAAATTGGGGATTATCAGAGATATTACGGGAGTGTTTGTGCCAGTGACACTCAGCTGGAACTGCCTGCGTTGCCGTAGAACTTTGAGCAAGAGACTCCAGACAATACTCTCGCAGACTTTTTTGGGGATAATCACGCAGACGACTGGAGTCATAGTGATGACCCACTTCATGGAGTAAAGCTCCCAAAGCTTCTTCATAAGGAGTTCTATGCACGACCGTTGTCATTCCCCTTGCTCGTGGCTGAAGAGCCGCAACTATATTTTTATTGAGAATCACCTCAGAAGACCTGGATTGCGCCCGCTCTGTCATGGGTGCGACAGAAATTTTTATCGTTTTATCGAGACGACTTTTAAGCGATGGCGGGAGTTTGGCTTCAGCCTCACGCAAAAAGGCATTCATACGCGCTTCAGTTTCCTTCGGAAGACCTGAATGAGCCTTCAGCTCAAGGTTCAATGCCGCGGCAGACACAGAACACAGCAGACCCGTCACGCTGAATATAAATAGAAAAATCCTCTGAAAAATATCTTTATGCCTTTGTCTTTCGTACATGGAAAGTATGTTTAGCAAAACGTATTCCTGCGCGAACTGCAATACAGTCCCTGTCAGGGTTACCGTGGATAAAAAATACATCCCCCTTGTCAAAATACGCTTCAAGAGCTGGGGTTCCCCGTTTAAAACGGGGAAACAGAGTTGGAGCCTCTCTGGCATCTCTAACCGATGGCTTTTATTCCAGACCCTCTCGTGGACTGTGTCAGAAATCTCCTCTCTCTGACACAACACAGAACCGCATCGGTTGTAACTAAATTTTGTTTATTAAAAACTTAAGATCTCCCTGATTAAGCTCGAGTCCAGACCGAACTGTCTAATAAATGAACAAGGGCGATAATCCAATCACTTCACAGTGTCTTCATGAATCTGTTCGATGGCTCTGAAGAAAACTTTCAAAGAGACCGTATCGCTATGCGAGAGCATTCGGTGAAGCGTTTGCCGAGTGGTCCCTATCTTTTCAGCAAAGTGCTCCTGAGTTTTATATTTTGGGGAATTGGCGATGTAGGCAGCAATAAGATCTGTAATAGCAGCAACATCACCCTCCCTCATATAACTAGACATTTGATCCAAGACAAATAGGGGTTGCCCCCATTTCTCCTTAAGCCCTCCGCGTTTTTTTGTTATAGGGGATTTTTTTTCTTTTAATTTAACTGCCGTCGAAGCCACTCATCACCTCAATCCTTCTTTACTATGCGTTCTTTTATCACTACATAGTTCATCAAACCTTTTCGAGCTCTCAGAATAGACCGCTCTTGGTCCCGCCCTTTTCCGCTCCCTAAAAGCAACAATGTCTTGCGCCCATTCATCTCAACTACGCCAAAGTACAAACGCAATCCACTCTTCCACTTTTTTTCGTACAGCCCTTCACCTAAATCTTTCGAGCTCGTGACAATTCCATCACTTTCAATCTTCTCTCGGGCGGCTTCAATCTTAATATAATGTGAGATTTCCAGACTTGCTTCCCAACCGAGATAAGCCTGATCTTCTATGATTCCCTTGGTACCTCGGCAGTGAAGGTATCTACAAATACCATAAATAAATCCTTTTATCAATTACATTTGTATCATATAATTTACAAAAAAGGTATATATATGACATTTTTGCATCATATCGACCCTATTTACTTTTAACTGATTAATTAAAAACCACTTCATGCGCTTTGCCCCGTTTCACCTTAAGGAAAACAAAACAAGCAGATGCAATTCATCGTGCCAAGTGCCGGGGCACCTTCATTGAATTGAGGATGACTGGAACCGAATTCCGGAAGTTGTTCCGCAGGAGGGGGCCTTTATTTTCGCTTGTTACGGAGCCTTCGGCGCTTTGACTTTACCTGACTTAAACAGCCACTCCCCGGCTTGCTTGCGGAAGGTGCTGACTTCATGGTGGACATATTCCTCATTGTCCACAGTATAAAAGGCCTTGAACTCGACAAGACCTTTTGTCCCTTTTTCTTCTGCGTTGAGAATTTCCAGTTTTAGGAACTGCGCTCGATCTGCCCACTCTTGATTGGCGTCCTCGTCAATCTGATCTATCGTCTGAGGATCTGTCGTATCCCGCAAGTACTGCATTTGGTTTTTGGCAAAGGCACTGTAGCGAGATCGCATCAGCGCTTCCGCAGTCGGAGCTGACGCTTGACCTGCATGATAGAGACCACAACATTTCGTATAATCCAATTCAGAACCGCAAGGACATTTCATAGCGACAACTTAACAAAGAGGTGGCAACAAGGGAAGCTCGAAGACAGATAATACCCTTGATATGCCGCACAGAGCGTATCCAAAACCTTTGAAAAATTATACTGTGAGTGCCGAAAAAGGAGACCTCCATGGCGAAAACTGTTCAGAGTTTCAATGCTGAAATCAAACAACTTTTGGATATTGTGATCCACTCTCTCTACTCCCAAAAGGAGATCTTTCTACGTGAGCTGCTATCCAATGCCTCCGACGCTATTGATAAGCTGAAATTCCAGTCATTGACTCATCCCACTCTGCTGCCGGAGGGCTGGACTCCGCAAATTCGCCTGCAAACACAGACCGACACCAAGACTCTGAAAATTATTGATAACGGCATCGGCATGACTCAGGAAGAAGTGGTGGAATTCATCGGCACCATCGCCCGTTCCGGCGCCAAAGCCTTCATGCATATGAATGCCGAAGCTCAATCACGCCCTGAATTGATCGGTCAATTTGGGGTGGGATTTTACTCAGCCTTTATGGTTGCTGACAAAGTCACTCTGCACACACAAAAGGCCGGCACCCATGACGGTACAGTGTGGGAGTCGACAGGGGATGGCACCTACAGTCTCGATAGCATTCCTCGCCCTGAGGGCTTGGGCACAACCATCACTCTTCATCTCAAAGAATTCAAAGAAGAGGACGAAGTGCAAAACTTCACAGATGCATGGGTTCTGAAATCCCTGGTAAAAAAATATTCTGACTTCATTCCTCATCCGATCAAAATGCAGGGAGAGAAAGAAGATGAGACTCTCAACTCACAAAAAGCTCTGTGGCTGCGCTCTCCGCAGGAAATCAGTAAAGAGGAATACAAAGAGTTCTATCAGCATCTCACGCACGATTGGAACGAGCCGCTCAAAACCGTTCACTATCGTGCGGAAGGGACCATGGAGTTCAATGCCCTCCTCTACGTTCCCGGCAAAAAGCCCTGGAACTACAATATGCGCGATATGGAGTATGGACTCAGTCTCTATATCAAGCGCGTCTTCATCATGGCTGACTGCAAAGACTTGCTTCCACCCTATCTGCGCTTCGTGAAGGGGATGGTGGATAGCAGTGATCTTTCTTTGAACGTTTCGCGGGAATTGTTGCAACAAGATCGCCAGGTGACGCAAATTCGCAAAAACGTCACCAATAAAATCCTCGGCACTCTGAAAGATCTTTTAAATAAAGAACGCAATGAGTACGAAAATTTCTGGACAGAATTTGGTTCCACTCTCAAAGAGGGATTGCCCAGTGATCTGGCGCAAAAAGAACGCCTGCAAGACCTGCTGCTTTTCCACTCCACTCAGTCGGATAAGATGACCACTCTCGATGAGTACGTGACTCGCATGAAGGAAACTCAAAAAGAGATCTTCTACATCACTGGCGACAATCTGTCCCAGGTTTCCAACAGCCCTTATCTGGAAAAACTGAAAGAAAAAGGCTTCGAGGTTCTGCTTCTTGTCGATCCTGTTGACGAGTGGGTGGCAGACTCTTTGAAAGAGTTTAAAGGCAAAAAATTGCAGTCTATCACAAAAGAGGGGCTAGAACTCGACACCGAAGAGGAAAAGAAGCAAAAAGAAGAAGAGAAAAAACAAGCCGAACAGGAACTGAAGCCGCTCTTGGAGGTTATTAAAAACTCTCTGGCCAACGAGGTGAAGGACGTGGTTTTATCCGACCGCCTGACCAGCACGCCGGCTTGCCTGGTGGCCTCCTCCCAAGATCCTTCTGCACACATGCAAAAACTTTTATCGCAGATGGGCCAGGAGTTCCGGCAACCCATGAAACGCATTCTCGAAATCAATGCCAAACATCCCCTGTTTGCCAAGATGCTTAGCGCCTCTGCGGATCAACAAAAAAAGTGGTCTGAGATTCTGTATGCCCAGGCTCTTCTCACTGAGGGCTCTCCCCTGCCGGATCCTGTTAAGTTTTCCCAGCAGGTTGCAGAACTGATGGTGCAAGCAGCAGAACATTGATTTCATCTTAGAGCGAGTATCTTTATCAGATCAGATCAGATCAGATCAGATCAGATCAGATCAGATCAGATCAGATCGGATCTGAGCTGAGTTGAGCTGAGTTGAGTTCAGCTGAGCGAGCACCCCGGATAAAGAAAAATCCCGTGATCGAATTGCCCGCTCTTAAAACTTTCGCAAAGACACAAAGGAGTGAAAAGTCCATGGTAAAGCCTTCTCTATATCGGAGGCTTCCATCTTTTCTCTCAGTGCCAAATCTGCAAAAGTTCGTGCCACTCTCAGGGTGGAAAGGTCCCTTCGCCGGGAATTCATTTCTCGAGGAAAAAGCTCCTGCCAATAAAAAGGTGGCAGATCCTGAGCTAACTCCTCCCAACTCCATCGCGCGGCCACTTGCCGAAAACGAGGATCTCGCTCTGCCAAGGCCTGACGGAACTTTCTCACTTTTTCTAATTTTATTAAAATATCAGAAGCCGCCACATCGCGGCCCTTTTCCTGTTTGCTGGTAAAAAATAAAATTTGAAACCGATCCACAAGAGGACCCGAAAGCTTTTCTAAATACGACTGACATCTGCGCAATGAGCGCCCGCAGACAATTCGAACCTGCGGCACCCAATCACCGCAAGGACAGAGATTGGTGGTGGCTAATACCAAGGTTTCAGCCAAGTGCTCTTCAACATAACGCCCTCGGCGCAAGCGCACCTTTCCTTCCTCCATCGGCTCTCGCAAAGCCTCCTGAGCTCGAGGATGAAACTCCAACAGCTCGTCGAGAATCAAAACGCCTTTATGAGCCCGTGTGATCTCCCCCTTACAAGGCGGCACACCCCCACCCATCAATCCTAGGGGGGATATCGAATGATGAGGATGTGCCAGGGGACGCCATTTTAAATCTTCATTTAAAAAACTTCGATTGTTCCGCAAAATCTCCCGCATCTCCAAAGCTGTCGGTTCCTGCAATAAAGCATGAACAGCTTTCGCCAAAGTGCTCTTACCGGATCCCGCCGGCCCTGCCAGCAAAAGCGAATGCTCTCCCAGCGCCACCAGTTCTAAAAGCTCGGCCTGCCGAGCCGGAAAACGCCACTCTATGAACTCCTGAGGTCGCTCTATGTCGTAATGCAAAGGACAGGCTGAAATCACCTCGGGAGTCTCGCGCAATTGAGCCAATGAAGAATAACACCAGCGAGGGAATGAGGCCTGCAACACCTCCGATTGTCCCGTCCACACAGCCACTCGCTCATGCTCCCAGTAAAAACTCTCCGTAAGGTCTTCGGGCTCAAAAATCTCTCCACTTAAAGAAACTTCTCCATAGACAAAAAAAGACGGCTCCTCCGGAAGAGGCAACTGCTGACTCTCCCACAAAATACCCAGAGCCACGGCCAAGTCCAAACCCCGTGAAGTCTTTTTTAAATGTGCCGGACGCAAATTGACCAACACTTGTTGAGCTCGAGGAAATTCAAACCCCTGCATCCGCAAAGCTGTTTTGATTCGATGAGCACTTTCTTTGATCGCTTGATCAGGCAAGCCCATAAAATAAATTTGTGGCAGCCCCGGCGTGAAACTCACTTCCACTTCGACGGGAACCAAACGATCTGCTTCTTGTATGAGAGATTGTATTTTCATGCCCCCAAAAGAGAGCAAAAATCATCCCGGCCTGTATTTAAAACAAAAGGCCTTTCAACAAGGCCCCAGGGCGAAAACCGGAGACATCCGGCGGATAAAAAGATTACTTTTCAAGCTCAGACAACTGCGCCAGAGGATGGTGCTCTTCGAGAGTGCGACTCATCGTCAAGGTTGTCACCGTGGTATAAATCTGCGTGGTCTGAATGCTGGAATGCCCCAAGAGCATTTGAATAGAACGCAAATCCGCTCCACTCTCTAGCAAAGCTGTTGCACAGCCATGACGGAAACGATGCGGACTCACTGGCTCCGGGAATCCCGCACGCGCGGACCAAGCCGCCAGCCAGCGCCAGATATCCACACGAGAAGGTCTGTGCCCCCTGTCATTCATCAAAATAGAAGGCGAATTCTCTTTCATCAAACTCGGGCGGTGCTCTTTCAAGTAAGTCACCAGATTCTCAACCAACTTCTCTGTCAGAGGCACCAATCTTTCCTTATTGCCCTTACCCACCACTTTCACCCAGCGGTCCGTGGCATTAAAGTCAGAAATATTCAAAGAGATCAACTCCGACACACGACAACCCAAGCCGTATAAAAACAGCAGAGTCAATTGATTGCGAGCCGTCTTTGCCGCCTCAGGAACTTCTAAAGCTCGGTATAACTGCTCAAACTCTTGAAGTGTCAGAGCCTTTGGCAAACCCACCTTCACTTTAGGTGGTCGCAGTTCCCGCAACTCAGGACATTTCATCCCGCGAGTTTCACAAAATTTAAAATAGGTGCGCAGAGAAGAAACCACACGCGCCTGCGAACGCGGCGAGAGCTTGTTCTTTTTCATAAACTCATAAAAACCCGTCACAGACTTATGGTTTTTACTGTATTCAATATAAAGCTCTAGGTCCCGGCGATAGGCCATCACAGTGTTTTGAGAGCGTCCCCGTACATGTTGTAGTTCATCAAAGAAGTCGATCCAAAGAGGTAGTTCCATACTCATATTAGATCGACACTTCAAGCCAAGAGCAAGTACTATCGTCGAGCATTTTTCAATGCACTTAGCTTTTACTCTAAAAAAAACAGTGGAGACAGGTCGAAGGAGCGAGCGACGAAGAATCCAGTCCTTCTTCGTCGCTCGCTCTGGAAATATTTCGGATTGTTAACATTATTAACAAAATTAACAAAGTTCCTATGTTCAGCCTTACAGGAACTCGCCAAAGAAGTTCGAAGAGCAGGCGTAACCATTCACACGGGTCACATACACACGTGCCCACAGCTGCTGTCCACCAGTCAAGAAACCCATAGGCGACGGGGCTTCGATCTTCAACTCAATTCCTCCGGTTGAAGTTATCAAGGAAGGCATCATCACATTCACACCATAATAGCTCATGGTTCCCGCAGTGTAAGTCTGCAAAGTATAAGTTCCCGCAGGCAGAACGCAGTTCGAAGCTTTCTGATTTGTACCCGGCATATAATCAGCCTGACTTGTTCTGACCACCAACTGACCTTGCATGGCGATCGGGCCTTCATAGGCCTTATAAGTATTGCCAGATGCCACATATCCCACTTGTGTCGACTGCGCGTAAGTCTGCATGTTGGTCAAAGCCACATTGCCATCCGCACTCTGCGTGCTGAAAGTCGTCAGCAAAACCGGGTTGGCGATGTTACCACACCCCACACAGCCTGCACCGTAAGGATAGTATGTCGTCGCGCCTGAGCCGGAAGAGCCGCCCTCATTGCAGGCCGCCAGAAATGCCAAGACACCGGCAATCACAAAGCCAGTAAAGAATTTCGTCATTTTCTTTTTTGGAAAACTTAATGTATGAATTTTAAGCCTTTCCATATTCAATCTCCTTGTTGTTCTTTAAGTTCTCTTTTAATTTCATCGTCAAATTCAATCTCTTTCATTCATCGGCATCAAGCCCTCTTCATCCACCACAAATTCTTATTTCCAATAATAAAGCTTTTTATTGGAAAGCCGTCGTCACATTCAAACCGCTGAAGGTTCCCAATTTGGTATAGCCATCCGGCACCGTGGAACTCTTATTGATCACGGCGGAAGAGCGGCAATCATAAGGTCCATTGTATATGTACCAGCAACTGCGATAAGGAGATTGAGTTGCATAAGACTGAGCAAAGTTCTTATAGTACACAGAACCCGAAGCTGTGCTGGTTCCTTGCGCATCACCTTGGTCAATATACTCATCAATCACCACTACAATCGCACCGTAAGCATCTTGAAAGAAACCTGAGAAGTTGTACTGTCCATTCACCAAATACCAGTGATTGTATTCTGCTTCCAAACGGCTGTTATCTTTCAATCCCGAGATCTTCACGTTTGTTCCAGTACCTGCTGTGAAAGTTCCCACGAATTGCATGCCATTGTCATAATAAGAGATCTTCACAGTTCCGCCGTAACGATTGCTACCAGCATTGGTTAAGTTCACACTCAACTGAAAGTTTGTGGGAGCATTGAGTGCATGCAAAGCCACATAAGAGTTGAACTCAGCAAGAGAAACCGGCACAAAAGTCACGACATTGCTTCCTGATCCTGAAGTGGAACCATCCAAAGGAGTGATCACATCACTTCCGACCACAGAAGAATCAGAACCACTATTACTGCCGCATCCCACTCCCAAAAAGGAGAATGCCAGCATAAGGAATAAGAGTTTTGTATTCATCGTTTTCATATCTGCCTCTCTTTAGGAAAGCCCCCACTCAAAGGGCTCTTCTACAACTCATCTATTGCCACACCCGTGCCAACATCCTTCGATTGCGACAAGCCCCTGATCCCACTTCGCTTTTCTCGACCTTCTCAAACTGAAACGGCACCAGTAAAACGTCTAAGTCCCCCGCTCGAAGCGCAAAAGGGGCACCCTGTCACTAAATGAGACGGCGATTTTTTAAACAACAAAAATTTAATTCAAGTTTTTTTGGATTTCTGCCGATGGGAAATTTGTATCATTTCAATAAATTAAATAAATGTAAGAGGGTCTCAAAAATGACTATTTCCGCTACAAATGCTTTGATCTTGGGTGCCGTGTTTGTGTTCGCTGCCCGAGTCTTTTTAGGCTTTTAATAGCTAAGCCGAGCTAAAGGATAATAGTGCTGCAAGATTTGCTTGTAGTTATATCCTTTTAGACCCAGATGTCGACTGCCCCACTGGCAAAGCCCAACACCGTGACCGAATCCCTGCCCCTCAAAACGAAATCCCTGATCTAATTTTTTCATCTCAAAAAGAGAACTGCGCAATTCCTGAAAACCCAAGAGACGACGAAACTCATTCACAGTCCAAGTTTGCGTGCGATTTTGCAGCGCTGTCACTCGCACTGACATTACTCGCGACTCGCCCGCTTTTCTGATCAGTTGTATATCTACAATCTGAGACATTTTCAGCCGGCGCCCCAACTCTTCAGACTCCAAAGTGAGAGTCCACTGCGCCTTGGGATTGGTGGGACATGATTGATCCACAGCCACCCCGGAGTTCACTCCACTTTGCCACACATTCTGAGGAGTCGTCGTATGTCCTCCGCAGTCAGAATGAAAATAAGCCTTTAAAACCTTCTTCTGCGAGTCCATCAAAGTCACACCGCGAGTTTCCCGCACTGCTTGCGCAGCTCTATGCACAGGATCCGAGCCGTCCTTAACCACTGTATGCCGAAAAACCTGATCGAGAATCGAACTCTCGAGATGAAAAGCCTTGTCCTTCCTCTCACGCATCACTGACAGAGCATAGGAGCGCGCCGCCACCGCCTGAGCCTTCAAAGCTTCCATCGGCCAGGACAGCGGCATTTCGCTGGCCAATACCCCCACCAGATAATCCTCGAGAGGAATCACGCCCACCAAGTCCATCTGTTGACCGTCGGCTTCGCTTAATAAAATACGCGAAGGCAAAGAGCGAGCTCCCACTCGCAAATCTTCTCCCTGGATGACGAGATACTCATCAGCAAAAAGCTGCTCTGCCTCCTGATTATTGAGGCGCACAGCCCAGAGATGCTTTTCCTCTTTTTTCATCAGACGCACTTCAACCCGACTGTTTTGCGGAATAGCCACAGGTCGATAGGGGTTTTTTAAATTCTGAAAACGAAGATTGAGACCTTGGATCTGAATGGCTTGTGGAGAGCTCATCAGGCGAACTCGCACTAAATCAGAAGAATTGCTTTTTGCCTGCGCCTCGGCCCCACAAAGTCCACTGAGACTGATCATCAGCACCCAAAGAATTCGTCCCACTCGCACTCCATGCCGTGTGATCCCTCAAATAATAAGGGATAAAGCTTCATGCTTTATCCCTTTATTAAACTCATTCTTACTCGAGGATGAAAGTCTAGTTTTTCTTTGTCATCTCAATAAGGGGCTTAATGATATCAAGCGGCAAAGGGA
>JBCECD010000022.1:0-15338 GCA_039206745.1 Bdellovibrio sp.
AAGTACTAATTGATGACTATAATGTAATTTAATTAAGTTTTATAAAAATTATTACGCCAAACCTTCAGCAACAATTTTTTTCCTTTTTAAACCACCCATACTCCATTGCTACCGGAGCTCGCCTCGTTCAACAGCACCCTCCACCTAATACAACTTCGACAACTCCATCGAATACCGTCCTGGAGAATACTCGCTCAGGCGTTTTTTATAAAGATCCTGGAAGAACTTGTTTTTACCAGCATAGCTGGCGAAAGGATAAATAGCTATCCCACCACGCGGAGTGAACTCACCAATGACTTCGATATAAAAAGGGCGCAGAATTTTAACGAGATCATCGCAGATGGTTTGCACACAGTCTTCGTGAAAGTCTCCGTGATTACGGAAGCTGAAAAGATAGAGCTTTAGAGATTTAGACTCCACCATTTTTTTATCAGCGATGTAGTTGATAAAGATCTTGGCAAAATCCGGCTGACGAGTCTTAGGACAAAGAGAAGTGAATTCAGTGCATACAAAAGTGGTCCAAGCTACTTTACCTGGATTTTTATTATCAAATGCTTCCAAAACCTGGGGTGCGTAGGTCTCTGGATAATCGGTGTGGTGAGCCCCTAATGCGAATTGAGAGAGTTCTTTGGCGTCTCGGCCAGTGTGCTTTTTCATAGGGAGGCTTCTATCTTACTCATCCCTAAAGTTCAATTTCTAATCCAACGGACTGACTCCCGAAGCCCGTGCCAGCCAGTAGGCATATAAATAATCCACACCTGGCACCTCTGCCCCTTTTGTATGGCGAAGCTCTGTCATAAAAAGAGGTTCTCTCCACACAAAACCGCTGGAATAAGCGACAGACTCATAAATAGGATACTCGGTTGGAGGTTCATTCGGGCCGGAAGGGCGGCTGATGCTGACATTTAACTCGGGACGAGGATAAGGCAGCTCCCGCAAATCCCAAACCGCCTTTTCCACAGCTGCCGCAGGAACAGATTTAGATCGTGCCAAAGCTATTAGAGATTGTGAAAAGCTTTTCTCATTGAAGCCTTTTATCAATCGCGCCTCAGCTGACTTTTGCACGCTCTCTGCTCCCAATCCTTGAGCAATAAAAATTTCAGAAAGGTATCCAAAGATTGGAGGATTCGCAGAAGGCCTCAAAGCCGCGACTTCTCTCAGATACAAATTCTTCAAAGAGATGTCCTGATTCACCCAAGCAGCAATTCCCCAGGCCATCGTGCGCAAATACGGTTGAGACTCTACCAAGGGCACCCGCAATAGCAGTCGAGACTGCTGCTGAAGTTCTTCCCAAGCTCCCGTGTCCTGACGAGGAATCACAGAAGCCGCACCAATCAATCCCTGCGCAATACCGTGGAAATCCTCTTCCGTCATTAAACTTGGCTTATAGGCAGCCAGAGTTCTTATCATGGGATGAGCCACGTCTTCTTGCATTTTCAGAAAGCTGCGCAAACCATTCAGACTTTTTCGTACATTTTGCAAAGCTTGAGCCTCTCGAGTAACCCGGTAACGCCAGGCTTGCGACTGAATATACAAGCCCGTCCATAACGGCGAGTCCTTATCAAAAATATGTTGAGCCGAAGTTCTATTTTCATTTGGAAGAGCCCTGGTTACAACACCCGCAGGATCTATGTGCAACTTCTCCATATCTCGATCGTAGGCCTGGGCCTTTTCATAAAGAGTTGGAGCATAGGCATTTCGCTTAAAAACCGATTCTGTAATACTAATATTGTCTACAACCTTGTTGATAACTCGGATCGTATCCTTGCTCTGACGATAAAAAGATAGATCCGTTGGATCATGAACCACCAGTGGTTGCATGTGCTTACCCTTACCGCCCCCGCCGCTGGCAAGACGCTCACTCTTCCACATAGGTTGAGTCTCTAAAGGTCTCTTCGTGGTCACCCATTCTGAGTAATTTGAAATTTTTCCGTCATCAAATTTCGTTGTCAGACCAGCAGAAGAGCCATTAAATCTGGAGACGACATTGATCATGCCTCCGATATCATCAGCCTCCCTTCGCTCTCCTCCTAAACGTGTGATAAAATCCCCTTTTTGCAGATCATAGGTGATAGTGAGAGTGCGAGACTCAGCAACGGCTTTTCCCGTCCATACTTCTTGAACTTTTAAACCATCAAAAAAGTAATTAATATAGGTGATCACTCTCACCACATTAAACGTTCCGTCGTGAGATTTTCGCAGCTCTAACTCGCCATTGTAAGGTCCTCGCACCGAGGATGTTCCTTGCAAAAACCAAATGCCCTCCATACCACCATTGGATTGCAGGGAGGCGATATCGCGGGGAATTTGTCTTTCTTGATGAGCACAGGAAAAAAGCCAAAAGGACGTTCCCAATAAGAATAAGAATCTGAGTGTAGACATACTCTTATTCTGGCTGAGAACCCCTGGAGACTGAAGCAGTCCCCCGAGATCTCGCCTTTAGTAGGGGACTTTATCGACCTTCTTTTGCCATTCCTCAAAAACTTTGAGGGCTTCCGCATGCTCTGTTTGAATCATCGGAACTTTGCGGTGTGTAGGGTCCTTGGGAATCTCTTGATAAAGAAAATCATCATCAAAATTAATGTCCGCAGCATCCTTGCGGGTGTTAGCGTAGTATATTCGACCAATGCGAGCCCAGTAAATCGCCGCTAAACACATAGGGCAAGGCTCACAGCTAGTATAGATTTCCGCATTCTCGAGATTAAAGTTTTTAACGGTTTCACAAGCATTGCGGATCGCTGAGATTTCAGCATGGGCTGTGGGGTCATTAGAAGAGGTCACCTTATTCCAACCTTCGCCAATGACAATGCCATCTTTCACGATGACCGCCCCAAAAGGGCCTCCGGCTCCCGCTTGCATATTTTTTCTGGAGAGCTCAATGGCTCTTAGCATGAATTCCTTTTTCATAGGAAAATGATAGTGGCGGGAGTCGAGTAAATAGTCAACTCCCGCCCTTTAAGATCTTGTTAAGATGACCTTTATTTTATATCTGCCTGGGATACGAAGCTGACCCCATAGAGTTTTAGCCTCGCGGCTACAATCACTTCAGGGCTGTAAACCGTTTCCTTATAGGAACTGGTCGACTTTTGATAGTTAGAAGTGACTTTTACTCCAGCTGTATACTTGATATCGTCCACCTGGATTCGATTGCTCATGGCAAAGCCTGTAATCACACGGCGTTCACTATTAAAAAGAGTACATTGAGTTGTATTATCGATTCTTACCAATCTCTTTCCACTGTCATCCATTCCAATAAGATCCATCACAGAACATGGAACTCTCTCTCCATTCTGAAACTGGAAGATCATATAAAGTCCGGACAGAAAATTAGGAACTTGGCCATAAGGGTTTTTCACGAAAGGCCATCTGTCTGCACCTTGATATTCATAAGTATGAGTGCTTTCAACTCGAGTCGTATAACTACAACGATTTTCGATACCAACACGACCTGTGCAAACATCCCATTTTTTCGTTGTGACTAATTCTTTTTCACGTGCCCGTCTTTCCCACATATACAGACTCGGATGAATTTCCACAATAGAGCCCTGGCTAGGTGTTAATGCCACAGAATACTGATTGTCTGGATTCGTTTTCGGATTGCGATTCAGGTTGCTAAATACTTCAGCTCCTGAAGAGCCAATGCTGGCATCTTTTCCCACAGTCGCTTCCGTATCATTCACCGCACCCAACTTTGTACCTAACCGCAACACTTTTTCCATGCGCATGTTTTCAACCTGAGACCAAGACAAGTTGAATGTCTGCTCATCGCTGTCTTTTGTATAACTGACAGAGAGACAAATCATACTCTTACATTTAGGTGGTGCCGGAACTTGAGGATCTGCTTTGAATGGAGCAAAGAACTCCAAAATAGCTTTATCCACAATCTGCTTCATCTGTTCATTGTAATCACCCTGAATACTGACATTCATCGTGCTGGAGCGCATGACCTTGTCCACAGCATAACGAACTTCAGCTTCGGCATAAGGAGGATAAGACGCTGTCAATTGCGCACGGATAGCCTCAAAAAGTTTCTTCTTATTAAAGCTCACCGACATTTGCCCCACAGGAACGGGAGCCATGATCGAGTAATGCACAATCAAATCCACATGATGATTTCTTAAAGCATCGTTGAGAAGGTAACGAGCCGTCTCCTCAGGAACTACCAAATTCACGGTGAAAGGTTTATTGATTTCACAGTAGTCCGCTTCCTTAATATAAGAAGGAGTGACATCATAATAACTCCCAGGCAAAGCAACCTGGATGCGACTGGGACAACCCGGCAAAGAGGAAATGGACATCGCCTCTTCATCTTTGAATGCCAGCTTCGCCGCTTCTTTGCGAAGATCGCCATAATGGGGAACACGCAAAGCCACAGGCACTTCCTGAGTGGGACCTGAACCCTCTGCAGTGAGAATGCTCTTATTCAATCCATCTATTAAGGCGATATTAAAAGGAATGATAACTTGCCCATCACGAGTTCTGGCCAGAGTGGACATTTTGTTATTTCCGTAGGCAAAAACTTTTGGAGCCACCAGATATTGAACCTCGTCAGCCAGGCCAGAGACTTTATACAATGTCGTATTATGCTGAGGTGAGATGGGCATTGGAAGAATGGTCACAGCCTTTCTTTTCTCTCGAGCCTTCTCAATTTCCTGAGCCGAGCTTTGAACTCGGGAAACCTCCCCAACTTTTTCTCCTTTATAATAGATATCTGAAGATCCAGCTGGCTCGTTGTGTTGTTTTACAGCTTCGCCCCCTGGTTTATTGTTATCTTTGTCTTCGACAGCGCATCCAATATTGGATAACAGCGCCCCCGCAATTAGAAACTTTGAAAATGATTTCATGCAACCCTCCTTTAGGTGTTCGCGAGAACCCTAAGCAGGATCGAGGCCATCAGAAAATAGGCGCCAGACCTCTCTATATCCAAGAAGAGAGGTTTTAAAGATGAAAAGGTCCGAAATTCCGGATTTAATTCTCAGATTTTACGTTGCGCTTGAGCTTACTAGAAATCCACGGCCAAACCATCGGCAAAAGAGAAACACCGATAACGCCAAAAATAACGATATGAAAATTTTTCTTTACTACCGGCAAGTTCCCAAAAAAGTGTCCTGCCAAAACAAAGATAAAAACCCACGCAATAGCACCAATCACATTGTAAGCTAAAAACTTGCGATAGTTCATCGCCCCGATCCCCGCCACAAAAGGTGCAAAGGTTCTCACAATCGGTGCAAAACGAGCCGCCACAATAGTAAAAGCTCCCCATCTTTCATAGAAAGCATGCGTCTGATCCAAATATTCTTTTTTGAAAAAGCGTGAGTTCTGCTCAAAAACCTTCGGACCGAAATACTTGCCAATATGATAGTTGACCGTATCTCCTAAAATACCCGCAATAGTGAGACTGGAAAGCAAGATCCATAAATTGAGCCCACCTTCCATTGTGGTGAAAGCTCCCAGCGCAAAGAGCAAGGAATCCCCAGGTAAAAAAGGTGTCACCACCAAACCCGTCTCTGCAAAAATAATAAGGAATAAAATGACGTAAAGCCAGGGCCCGAAAAACACAATCCACTCAGGAATATGTTGATCAAGATGTAAAATGATATCAACCAGTTCCATCATAAGGGCCCCAGCATCTTGTGAAAATCTTGAAAGGGCAAGTTTTTATTCTTATTTTCTACGTTCTAGGTGCACAGCATGGTGAACTCCGATATTTTTTAAAAAGGTCTGATCATGTGACACCACCAACAGAGCTCCCTGATATTCTTTCAAGACACCCTCTAACACTTCCAAACTCTCAATATCGAGATTGTTCGTCGGCTCATCAAGCACCAAGAGCTGCGGCGTTGGTGCTGCAAAGAGCGCTTTAGCTAAGGCCGCTTTCATTTTTTCTCCTCCACTTAAAGAACCTGCCATCTGTAAAGGCTTATCTCCTCTCAACTGAAACTGCGCCAAGCGATTGCGGATTTCATCGCGATCCATATCTGATGCTTCTTTCACATTCTCAAGAACACTCTCACTCTCTTTAAGAGATGAATAGTTTTGATCCAAGATAGCATATTGAACCGCGCCCCTTCGCAAGACTCCCCGAGTAAGGATTTCATCTCTCATAGTCTGGCAGAATATTTTTATGAAAGTACTCTTACCCACACCGTTATCACCAATGAGAGCCCAACGCTGGGGTCCCACAAAGGAAAAACTCAGATCGTGCCTCCACATAAAATCACTCTGACCTGGCCAGCGCACATTGAAATCCTCCACCTCAAAAATAAGCTTTCCCTGCGGTAAATCAGGAGCGGGCAGATAAAACTGGAAGGAAGACTCTTCTTTCATACCTTCATAAAAATTACGAAAGCGGCCCTGCGCCTTATCCACTCTCTTTTGCTCGTTATTCTGAATTCGTCCGTAGCTTTGTTCTGCCTGCCTTTTCAGTCCTCCGACTAAAATTCTGGGGAGACTGCCACTATCTCCCATTTTCTCACCACGGCGAGATCTTTTTTCTTGCGCTTGGAGCTTTTCTTGATGCTCTCTTTCAACTTTTTTCTTTTCTCGTCGCAATCTATCGAGAGTGTCGCGCTGAAGCTCTCGCTCTGCCTCACGCTGCTCTCGATAGAAAGAATAATTACCGCCATAAACTGAAAGCCCCTGATTTGAAAGCTCCCAGATCACATCGACTTTCTCCAACAGATCTCTATCATGACTGATAAGTAATAGAGCTCCGCTATAATTCTGAATAAAATCGCTGATAATCGTCCGAGCCGACACATCTAAATTATTAGTCGGCTCATCTAGTATCAAAACACCTTCACTACGACTGATGACCTGAGCAATGCGCACCCGCATCCACTCACCTCCACTTAATGAAGATAAAGAAGCTTCCAAAGAAATATCTTGCAACAGAGGTCCCCACACCTCAGGAGATATCCAGGGACTTTCCCACATCTCTGCAAGGTATTCCCCCACGGTCTGCACCGGCGGCAGGCTGATCTGCTCGAGATAAACCACAGGACGCGCGGCGATCACCTCCCCTTTGGCAGAAGGTATTATCCCGGCTAAAATTTTGGCCAAGGTGCTTTTGCCAACCCCATTGGCCCCCACCAGTGCATAGCGAGCGCGATTGATCGCAAACGTTAAATTTGAAAAAAGAGTGTCGCCATGGGGGAGCTCATAAGCCAGCTCCCGCGCAGCCACGTATATTAAATCTGTATGCATATAAATATCCGGCAAATCAGCCAGAAGGCTTTATAAAGAAGTTATTAAAAAAGGAATGGTGACGGATTTATTTTCTCATAAGGGTCGAATTCAACACTCGACTCACCTAGTTTAGCACATTATATCTGCATTTCAAGTCACGAAAAGATTGCCAAATAAGATCCCGCCTAATAAGCATAGACCATGGTTTGGAAAGAAAACGCCCTGAAGCTAGGGCCCCTTTTCCTTGTGCTCATCCTTCTTTTTTATCAAAAGGAGATCCACTCCACTATGGCTTCTTCCAACTGCCTCGATACATCTTTTATTCATTTAACAATGGCTCATCTTCAACATCCTTCTCCTGAGACAGAGCAGGCGCTTTTACAGAGTTCGGCTCTTCAAGTGATTGTTCGACATCGCCATTCCAGTGGGTCGTCGGAAGCAACACCGGAAAATACACTGAAGATGCTCAAGCTGTCTCAATTTGATCCGACAATCTTAAAGCAGCAACTGCAAAAAGTAGAAGGTAAGAGTCACTTCTGTGAGCTGGCAAAAGAAAGTGCTGCAACTCTTCCCACTGACTTTCAATTTCGTGGAAAGGTTTATTTTGTTCTGGGATATGACATCGGTATCGCCAGCCCCCCTGACATTCTGATCAATCTTGCCCATGAAAAATTTCTAAATCACTCCAGCGAAATTGAGCCTTACATTATTCACGAGACTCACCACATTGGCTTCTTTCAACATCAGCCCATCCCCTCTCTGGAGAAACTCGAAGATCCCCAGCACTTGCTCGCCTTGATAAAGTGGGGCACTCATTCTGAAGGGATGGCCGTGCACGCAGCTTACCACTATCGCCGCACTCACGGTCTTCTGCTGCAGGATCGGGACTATCAAGTTTATACAGACTCTGAGGAGCGGCTGCGCATTATCGAAGCTTATAAAAGTCTTATTCAATTGATTCGCTCTTCCCAGCAGCCTCTCGATATCAACGATATCTTAGGCAAGATGTCTTCAGAGGAAAGGCTGTGGTACAGATTCGGCGCAATTGTCGCTCACTCTCTACAACAAAAAGGGAAAGAGGATCTTCTGATCCAGACCCTCTCCCAGCCTCAGATTTTTTGGAATGAAGCCGAGAGCATCATGGCCGCCTCCTCAGAACTCTGAGAGGCTTCTAAACTTCCGCCGGAATGCTCTGGGATTTCAGTGCCGAACTTTTCCGAAGCTTTGCTTTTCTGGCAATTTGATCTGTTAATTCATCTGCGCGACTGAAGACGAAAACCTCATATTGCTGATAAATCTTCTCGCGTGTCTTGGAATCACTCGCTGAAAGTTCATAGATGGCGCGAATAGGATAACTGTTCTTTTGCGAAGCCTTGACGACAGCCTCGGCAGCTTCCTGCAAAGAAGTTCCTTCACTCAAAACCTTGATCGCCACCATTCTTCCTGCTACTGAAAGCAAACCATCAATACCTTTGTTTCTTTGCACCAGGATAGCTCCGAGTTGAGAGATGCTCTCTTTGACTTGAGCATCTGACCGAATATAGGAGTCTCGACCTTTTTTCAGAAGATTGGATTCGGACTTAACAGGATTAGCGAGTCTCGATAAGGCCAAGCTCACCGCATCTTTGTTTTTATCAATACCTATAAAATGGCGCTTTAAAAGCTTTGCCGCAACCAAAGTGGTTCCACTACCGCAATAAGGATCTACGACCAAATCTCCCGCATCCGTCACCAACTCAATAATCCGCTCTAAAAGCAAAATCGGCTTTTGCGTGGGATAACTGACACGCTCGCGAGCTTTGGGATTTAAGTAGGGAATGTCCCAAACATCACCCAATGGAACGCCTTTTTTTTCTGCACATAAAACAGGAGAACCATCTTCATTTTTTTTATAGACAGCTTTATTGCGACCGTCGCGCTCGCGCAACTGGACAATTTGATCCACATTGGTGGAAGGAGAATAATCGTCAAACTTTGGATTGAATTTGAAGTTTTTTGATTTTGAATAAAAGAATATGGTCTGATGATTGTTCAACAAACCTTTTTTGGCATTACTCCAGCGGCGGTAAGACCAGATAATTTCTGATTGAAAATTTTCACTCCCAAAAACGGAGTCCAAAGCCACTTTGAGATAATGTGAGGCGGTTTTATCACAATGTAAAAACAGACTTCCTGTCTCTTTCAAAACAGCTTTGCATTTTTTCAATCGTTCTGTGAGATGGCTGGTGTATTCATTCATATCCTGCCATTTATCTGAAAAGTTATAATACTTCTCACCGTCACGCGTGGAGAGACCATGCTCTTTCTGCGTGAAAAACGGCGGGTCTAAATAAATTAAATCCACAGTCTCTGGGGTAAGACTGTCCAAAACAGTCAGGCAATCGCCTTCAAGCACACTATTGCTGGGCATTTTCATCCGCCACCCCATTTAAAATATTAAACAAGTCCACACCGGTTACTTCATGGATATGTTCCCACGCTGCCGCTCCGACAAGGTAAGAACCCCCTAAGCCATGATAGATGGTTTTTAAAGTTTCTTGAATCCGAATAGCTTGTTTGCGATTCGGCGAGTAAAACATCAGGCGAATAGGTTTATAACCGGCCTCATGAATAGCTTTCACTCGGCTGTGTTCCTTTGTGATGTGATCGCCGTCGGTCGTGGCATCCCGCCATTTCACTTCGTAAGCGCAACTGTTCACCAAGCAATCAATCTCAAATGTCCTGGGTCTTCCCCCATAGGGATTTTCGATTTTCTTTTTGCACTCGGCACTATCGAACTTGTGCTTAAAACATAGCAAAGCGGCTTCTTCTAAAAACGAGCCCGCATATTTATAAAGAAAACGACCTTTATTCTGATAGAGATCAATGGCGTCACCTTCAGTAGAAGACACATTTAAAAGTCGATAAACCAAATAATGACTTTTATCATCAGATGCCATCTCCTGAATCCTCTCCACAATTCGAAGATTCAGCTCATCAGCATAGTGTTTGGCTAAAGTTCTAATCTGTTCTTTCAACATTCTTGCTTGCTCCTGCCTGTGCAAGGTTCATTTCAGCCGAGGGCTCTCAGTTTAAAAAAATCTTAAATAAAGCAGGGCCTTAGGTCTTTCCAAAACTGAGGATAAAACCTAACAACTTCAGAAATATTTGTCTATTTTTCTGTCGGGCAAGTCGTTCTGGCAAAGCAGATAACTCGCCGCTTCTCACTCTGACTTGTAGCCACTAAGATTTTCGAAGAGCTTCTCCATTCGATAATAGAGCTCCGCTATATATTTATCAGGGTCCTTGCCTCCACGCATGGCAGTTTCTTCGATTTTTTCAATACATCGCAGGTCTTGGCAAAGCAGGTAGGATTGACTGACATTGGGATCCATCATCACAGACAGAAATGCGATTTCCTCAGAGGTTCCATACGAGTGACACCAACCACACAAACCGCCTGCAAGCTCTCCGCCTCCATGAGTGCGCTTAAAAGTCACACCTCGCGGCAGATCCCAGTTGGGCATTTTAAAAATCAAATATGTATAAACACCTGAGGGCTCTTGCCACGCAAGATAAGACTGGATTTTTATCGGAAAGGGCAGTCTCCCCGGTAAAATTAATTTTTTTTGATCACGAGGGCGAAAGGATTGAATCAACTCCTCTTCAGAGGCAATTGTGAAAAAGTGCTCTTTTTGAAAATGTCCCTGAGAAGGTGTCATGACCTATTCCTATTCCTATTCCTATTCCTATCTCTATCTCTATCTCTATCTCTATCTAAGTTAATCCGAAAAAGTGACATAGCCAAAGCTTAGTTTGAAAATGGAAGATTGAGCGTCACCACTGACAAGCGATTGCCAGACACAGCATTGAAGATAATTTTATTTGTCCCCAAGAACTTATCATCTTAAAATGCCCGCGTGTACAAGCTCAGGGATTATCAACAGCAAGCCGTGCAAAATGTCATTCGTTTCTTTCAAAAGCGAAGAGATCCCGCCGTGGTGGTTCTCCCAACAGGCGCGGGTAAAAGTTTAGTTATTGCAGAACTTGCTCGCATTGCAAAGGGCCGTGTTTTGGTACTGGCTCATGTGAAAGAGCTGGTTGAACAAAACTATGAGAAGTATAAAAGCTACGGTCTCTCCGCTGGCATTTTCTCCGCCAGTCTGGGCAAAAAAGACTGGAATCAAAAAGCCATTTTCGGAAGTGTACAATCTGTGGCTCGCGCTCCTGATGACTTTTTTAATAACTTCTCACTTGTCGTTATCGATGAATGCCATCGGGTTGCAGAAGAGGGTTCCACGCAATACCAAGAGGTCATCAAAAAATTGCAGGATAAAAATCCCCAACTCTTTGTGATGGGACTGACCGCAACTCCCTATCGCCTGGGATTAGGCTGGATTTATGAATACTCCAGCACCGGCGAAATAAAAACCGATAAGAAGCGCTTCTTTAAACAGTGTGTTTTTGAGCTCCCTCTTTCCTATATGATCAAGAATAAGTTCTTAACCACTCCGGTGAAGGTTGATATCCCTGTCACAAGTTATGATTTTTCAGAACTCACTGAAGGGGATAAGCCTTTCACTGCGGCTCAAGTGGAAGAGATTCTTAAAGGCCAGAAACGGCTCACGCCCTTTATCATTAAAAATATCATCGACATCACGGAGCGCTATCATCGCCAAGGGGTGATGATCTTCAGTGCCACCGTGAAACATGCCGAAGAAATCATGACTTATCTGCCTCCAGGCGAAGCTCGCCTGGTTGTCGGGGATACTGACATCGGCGAGCGCGATGAAATTGTCAGTGACTTTAAAAAGAAAAAGTTCAAATACCTCGTCAATGTTTCGGTTCTCACCACGGGATTTGATGCTCCCCATGTTGATGTGATTGCAATCCTGCGCCCCACTGAATCCAATAGTCTTTATCAACAGATCGTAGGCCGCGGCCTGCGCTTGGCAGAAGGAAAGAAAGACTGCTACATCCTCGATTACACGGGTATGGGTCATGATATTTACACACCTGAAATCAGCGATCGCCGTCCGAATAAAGACACCGTTCCCGTCAAAGTCACCTGCCCTCAATGTGAATTTGAAAATGACTTCTGGGGATACGCCGACGATGACGGGAATGTCCTGGAACATTTCGGCAGAAAATGCCGAGCCGCCCGACAAGATCCTCAAACATTTGAGATCATCCCCTGTGGCTTTCGGTTCCGCTTTAAAATCTGCCACTCCTGCGGAGCCGAGAACGACACCACTGCTAGAGCCTGTGAAAAATGCGATACAACTCTGATTGATGCCGATGCCAAACTGAAGCAGGCCAAGCTCTCCAAGAATGCTCACATCCTCACTCCGGATCGGATCACCTTTGAAGAGAGAAAGGATAAAAACTCAAATCCTTATCTGGAGATCCGCTACTACGATCTGGATTCTCAGTACGTCAGTGAGGCCCACTTCTTTAACAATCCTTCGGCTATTAAAAAGTTCAATATCAACTTTTTGCGCTCGCATCTACGTCGACCTGAATTGGCAGTAGACCTTTTAAGTCCACAAGAAGTGATCCGCTATAAAGTTCTCTTCCGGCTTCCCTCTTTTGTGATCGCTCGCAAACAGGATAAGTTCTGGAAGATCACCGAGAAGATCTTTGCCGAAGAGCTTTAGCTCTCCCTTAAGAAGCCTCTCGCATTTTTTTCAACACCAGAGCAATGGTTTCGGAGTCGACATGGGCTTTTTTCATCAGCACCTGAGCTTCTCTGAAATCATCAGAATCAATGGCTTCAAAAAAAGCATCGACTTTATTTATTTCCGCCAGCTTTTCCAGAACGAGAGTTCCTTCGAAATCACTTTCTTCCATAGCGCCTCCTTTTATCAATTTGCGTGAATCGTCTCTATTTTATATCAGAATTCCTTTTTTAGAAAGAGGCCTGCCCCCAGAAAGGCCTCCAAAAATTAATTCTGAAGCAGATCGTAGCGATCGAGATTCATCACTTTGCCCCAAGCAGCCACAAAGTCCCTTATAAATTTCTCCTTGGCATCGTCGCAGGCATAAACCTCAGCGAGAGCTCGCAGTTGAGAGTGGGAGCCAAATACCAAGTCCACTGCCGTGGCTGTCCACTTCACTTTGCCCGTCACACGATCTCGCCCCTCATAAATACCGTGCTTTGAAGAAACATCCCATTCCGTTCCCATATCGAGAAGATTGGTGAAAAAATCGTTTGTCAATGTACCCGGCTTATCCGTGAAAACTCCGTGAGGTGATTCTGCAAAATTGATATTGAGACTGCGCAACCCTCCAAGAAGAACCGTCATTTCCGAGGTTGTTAATTTTAAAAGATTGGCTTTATCTAATAAGAGAGTTTCAGGTGGAATCTTCACCCCAGTACGAACATAATTACGAAATCCATCAGCCCTGGGTTCGAGAACCGCAAAAGAATGAACATCTGTTTGCTCCTGAGTCGCATCCATCCGTCCCGGCGCAAAGGGAACTTCAACATTATATCCTGCCTTTTTCGCCGCAGCTTCAACTCCGGCACATCCCCCAAGGACAATAAGATCCGCAAGGGAGACCTTTTTTCCTCCGGATTGAGATTTATTGAAATCCATCTGAACTCTCTCAAGCGTCTGCAAAGTCTTTCCTAATTCTGAAGGTTCATTCACCTCCCAGTTTTTTTGCGGTAAAAGACGCAGACGACCTCCGTTCGCTCCTCCTCGCATATCTGTTCCCCGAAACGAAGCCGACGCAGACCAGGCTGTGGAGATAAGGCGCGAAAGCGTAATCCCTGATACCAAAATTTTTTCTTTTAATATTTTTACATCTTGAACATCGATGAGCTTATGATCCACTTTGGGGATAGGATCTTGCCACAACTGAGGTGGTGGCACCCATGGCCCCCAATAGCGAGTGATCGGCCCCATATCACGATGAAGAAGTTTAAACCAGGCCTTAGCAAAAGCATCAGCAAATTCCTTTGGATTCTCATGATAGTGTTTGGAAATTTTGGCATAGACAGGATCTGCTCTTAATGCCAGGTCCGTCGTCAACATAACTGGAGGATGTTTTTTGTTCGGGTCATGGGCATCTGGCACGGTATTTTTTGCCGCCGGATCTTTTGGAATCCATTGGTGAGCTCCCGCCGGACTCTTGGTTAATTCCCACTCGTATTTGTGTAAGTTTTCAAAGAATCCATGACTCCATTTTGTTGGCTGGCTGGTCCAAGTGCCTTCAAGACCACTGGTAATAGTATGGGCACCTTTGCCACTACCAAATGAATTTTTCCAACCCAATCCTTGAGCATGAATAGGACATCCTTCCGGCTCAGGTCCCACATGATCCGCTTTCGCCGCACCATGAGTTTTTCCAAACGTGTGACCTCCGGCAATCAGTGCCACCGTTTCTTCGTCATTCATCGCCATGCGCGCAAAAGTTTCCCGAATATCCCGAGATGCGGCTTTAGGATCTGGATTGCCATTCGGTCCTTCGGGGTTGACATAGATCAAACCCATTTGCGTCGAACCTAAAGTGCTTGCAAGCTCTCTATCACCACTGTAGCGCTCATCTCCAAGCCACGTGTTTTCCGGTCCCCAAAATACCTCTTCCGCTTCCCAGACATCCTCTCTGCCGAAGGCAAAACCAAAAGTTTTAAAACCCATCGACTCTAAAGCGCAGTTCCCCGCAAAGACAATAAGATCAGCCCATGAAATTTTGCAGCCATATTTTTTCTTGATAGGCCATAAAAGTCTGCGTGCTTTATCGAGATTGGCATTGTCAGGCCAACTATTTAAAGGAGCATACCGTTGCGCCCCATCTCCTGCGCCTCCTCGACCGTCTTCAATTCGGTAAGTTCCGGCGGCATGCCAACTCATTCGAATAAAGAATGGACCATAATGTCCATAATCCGCAGGCCACCACTCCTGAGAGGTCGTCATCACTTTGAAAATATCTTGTTTAAGATCTTCGACATTCAGTTTCTTAAATTCCTCTGAATATTTAAATGCTTCATCCATGGGATTTGCTCGTGACGAATGCTGATGGAGCACCGAAAGATCCATTTGATTTGGCCACCAATCGCGATTGGATCGCGGATGTGTTGTCTTGGGTTTGGGTGATGGGATGACTGGATTTTCACTTTCACTGCGTGGTTCAGACATAACGTGCTCCTTCAAAGGACTTATATG
>JBCECD010000023.1:0-4937 GCA_039206745.1 Bdellovibrio sp.
CAACAAAGCCGAAGCCTTTGCTTCTACCAGTTTCACGATCAGTGATAACTTTTGCAGAAGACACAGCTCCAAATTTTGAGAATTCGTCTTGTAGAGATGAATCGTCGATTGAGTATGGCAAATTGCCTACGTATAACTTCTTAGCCACAAAGACCTCCTATGGTTGGCTAAACCCGAGGAAGCCATCGAACAACTTAAAATCGAGAACACTCACACGGGGAACTGAAATTTAGGCTAACACAGCTCAAAAACTGTGCAAGCGCAATTTTATGAACGCATATTATTAAATTGTAAGGGAACAGGAAAACTGCCGCTACGTACCAGCCTGATGCACTCCTGTAATTCATCAATACTTTTTGACGAAATCTTAACCTTATCATCCGCCACTTGCGGCTGTACTTTAAGCTTAGAGTCTTTAATCAACTTGATGATGTCTTTCGCCACATCACGCTCAATCCCTTGTATTAAAAGGACTTTCTGGCGCAGCATGCGTCCACCCGCCTCTTCCATTTTTTCAAATTTAATGGCTTTAATGTCGACACCTCGACGGTGCAGTTTTGTCTGCAAAATACTTCCCATGGCTTCAACCTTATAGTCATCTTCCGCCAGCAAAGTGATTTCTTTTTTATCCCACTGGATCTCAGCCTTGCTCCCCTTAAAGTCGTAACGCCCCTCCACCTCTTTACGGGCCTGGTTGATGGCATTGTCGACTTCCTGCAAATCCACCTCAGAGACTATGTCAAATGACGGCATAAAGAACCCCGGAAAGATTTAGTGGTGTCCTGCATTTCCATGCAGACCATGAGGATGTCCATGCAATACTTCTTCCGTTGTTGCCTCACGAACCAGGACCATTTCGATATCAAATTCCAAAGGTTGACCCGCCAAAGGATGATTGCCATCCAAAGTGACATGAGTGTCAGTGATTTTGGTAATACGAACGATGTGGGCACCCTGCCCCAGCTCCAAACGCAGATGGCTTCCTACTGTCAAATCAGGCAAATGTGCCAATTCTTCTTTTGGTACGTCCATAAACATATTGTCTTTCACTTCACCGTAGGCATCAAGGGCACTCAACTTCACATTTTTCTTATCGCCCTCTTTGAGGTCTTTGATTTCCTCTTCCAGTTTAGGAAGAATCTGGCCAGCACCCTCCAAAAATGGCAAAGGTTGATTGCGCTCAGAAGCATCCAAAATATTTCCGTCAGACCCTTTTAATACGTAATTAAATGCCAATACTCTTCTCATTTTGATGCCTCCTTGAGGGCTGTAAAGGGCCGGTATCCCATTATTGCTAGGCTTTTTCAACCGAAAACGCCCTGTTTTTTCCGACATTTATCTCAGGACTTGAAATCCCGAGAGGGAGTTCGATATACTTATATTTAGGATCGCGCCTGAGGGGGAAGCATGATGCACATGTCCTCACTGAGGTCCTTGCTGCTGAACTCCAGTTACGAACCGATGCGGGTTGTAAGTTGGCAAAAGGCCTTGGTTTTGTGGTTTCAGGGGAAAGTAGAGATACTGGAATATCACTCTGCGTTTGCCCGGTCAGTACAACGAAGATTCCAGCTGCCCAGCGTCTTACGGCTTAAATCATACGTAAGACCCCGGACCTCCCACGCGGTCCGCTTCTGCAGAGAAAATGTCTATATTCGCGATAACTATACCTGCCAATATTGCGGCACCAAGCTTCCTGCTAAACAGCTCACTCTCGATCACGTTGTTCCGGCTTCTCACAATGGACCTAAAAACTGGACGAATGTAGTTTCCGCTTGCCGTGACTGCAATCAGAGGAAGGCCAACCGCACTCCTCGCACAGCAAATATGCCTTTACTAACAGAGCCTCAAGCGCCATCATGGCTGCCAACGCTTCAGTTAGAAATCAGCGAGGATCATGTTCCTCCCGACTGGGCACCTTATTTGCGATTGAGTACGGGATGAGTTTATCTTACGAAGTGAAACGGATCTCCGCAGCGGACACCTTACCTCTGCGCCAGAAAGTTATGAAACCCTTCCTCACTCAAGGACAATGTGTGAATGCCGGAGACGACCTGGCGACCACTTTACACTTCGGCCTCTTTCACGAAAACCAACTGATCACCATCGCCAGCTTCATGCTCGAATCTCATCCTGATTTTTTCGCTGGCTATCCCTACCGTCTGCGTGGAATGGCCACCGATCAGGCCTTTCAAGGGCATGGCTTCGGTCAAAAGATTGTTCGCTTTGCCATGGACTATTTGCAACAACAGCGCTGCGACCTTATCTGGTGCAATGCCCGCGAGAAAGCCTTTCCCTTTTATGAAAGTTTAGGCTTTTTATATCAGGGAGATTTCTTCGACATTCCCCAGATCGGCCCCCACAAAGTGATGTACCACCGTATTATTTCGAGACGCTAAGAGGGAATCGGGCCAAAGTCTTATTGCCCTTCCATTTCTTAATTCCGATAAAATATCCATGCTTTCTCTCAGAAACCCTCTGGTCGTCCTTCTTTTCGGCTTGGCTCTTTTTTTCTGCTTTTACAAAGCAGGTAAAGATGATTTACTTCAATCTGCCTTAATACCTTCGACAAAGTCTTTTACGTCGTCCCCCTCTCAAATAACTCGCGTAAAACCTCGCAGCTCTCCTCCGGCATCTAAAACAGAAGCTTCCGATCCCATGCGCGATAACCTTATTCTCACCACTCAGGATGGCGCTTTGTTTTCATTTCTTTTTAATAAGAAGGCTCTTCGTTCAACAGACTTGCCTCTTATCACGAAGCGCTTTGAACAGCCTTATTCATCAATGCCATGGCTGGAAAAAAAAGAGGTTCTAAGTCGGCTTGGCTTCTTAAAAGCCCTGACTTCCTTTCAAACTGAAGAAGCCCATCAACTCTATCGTCACATTCTACGCAACCCCCATGAACACTTCATGGTGCGACGACAGGCTTTTGTTAATCTTCGCCCCCAATTGTCTTCGCGAGATTTACATCGCTACTACCAGGAATTGGACTCTCGTGTCCTGGCTTTGTCTTACAAAAGTGAATCTGAAATGATTGAGGAGACTTTGCTTGCCCGCTTCCCGCGCTAGAACTTATCTCTTCTTTATCGTAGTTGCGTTGACTGGATGGCTATGGGGTCGGCATCATTACGATTCCTTTTCCGGAGAACTGTCCCTATCCAGCCAAGAGGCGATATCCAGCAAGAATGATTATCACACCCTTCCATGCGCTACTGAAGAGGAATACCAAGACTGGACTCGGCAACTTAACTTACACAATTTTCCGGGTGACTCTCTCTGCGACGACTCACCTCGGGCTCGCCTTGGAAAAATTTTAAAACTGATGCAATCTCTCCGCATCACTGAACCCGATGATCAATGGAAATTTCCCCAGATCTATAGCGATCTTAAAGATGGTTTCAACTATTTACAAAAGAACAGCTCCAGTATCAATTTCAATAAAAACACTCTCACCGCTGTGGCACAAAATATTTCATCCGACATCACTCTGACGGGAATCTTTTTTACCCAAGCTCCCTTAGATGCTCTGTCGACTCTCATCCACGAGGCCCGACACTCTCATGCAGATGCAGAACCTCATGTGGTCTGTCGGATAGGAAACAGTCCTCTGACTTATGGTGGCTGCGACAGTTCTTTTTCTCTCTCTAGTCAGACAGCCGGCGCCTATAGTTATGACATTCTCTATCAGAGCATCCTTGTTCTTCTCTCAACGCAACTCAGTCAAGGTGATAAGGAGTTCTTGTCTTCCTCCATTGCTATAACTCTTGCTGGACGCTTCAATACCACACCTGTAACCTTTGCCAATAGATATGATTTGATCCTGGTTATGATGGAAAAGGGCGAGTTGGCCCTGTTGCATCCATTTACATCAGCTCTTCTTCCTCTCGATCTTCCATTTCCAGATGCTTCTGAAAAAACACAACGCCTTGAGTTTTCAACTCAAAATGGCGGCGCTCTTCTTTTCACAAACAAAGGACGAGTTTGGACCTGGTCTTTAACGGAAGGTTTGGCACCCCTGTATCCAAACTCACTTCCTCCCGATCTAAAAATAAAAGAAGGCGCACGCATAGTGCTACCTCTTGCTGAAACACGAAGTCGCTTTGCCATCCTTTCAGACGATCACAAACTCTCTTATATTGCCTATGCACCTCAAGAAAATGGACTGTCACCAATGCTCTTAAAAGACTTTCTGTTATCCGAACCTTTGCCCGATATCGAGAGGTTCTTTATGGGACTCCGAGGAGAAAGTTATTTTATTACATCTGATGGCCAACTTCTACGCGGCGGCATCTCCGGTACTGACACAACCAGCTTCGTCCAACAACCTGCTTTACAACACCCTCAAGGATGGCAAAGTGGAACTGGCGGCTTGGTCTATGAAGAGCTCTATCTTATCAGCCGCAACGGCGTACTCTACGAGGTCACCTCCGAGATGACTGAAGTCGACGATTATAACTCTGTCGTCCAATATCATCTTTCACCAAGCTCTTTTAGGGTTCCGGGCAAAGCGATTAAGTATCTTCAGGGGTTTCATATTCATGCTCAGCTCAATACAGTTGGGGATCTCTATGCTCAGGACTATGCCACATCTTCACGGAACAAAAATTCTCATCTATTGGCTCGAAAGATTTCAGACTTTGTAATCATGCAAGCGGTACAACTAAGTGAAGACCTTTCCAATCAGCCACCGCAACTCTCTCCCACGAATTCATGTCATTTGAGGCAATCTGTCCAAGATCCCTGGCTCCGTCAGAAAATCGGCCTTCGTGCCGATGGGAAGCTGGTCTTTTCTTATGCACAGTCCTGCTTACTGGGACCAAGCTTTAAAGAAATACAAAAAATATCTCTCAGCACGCCTCAAGCAAGCCAGGCTCCAAAACTTCAACAGGAATTCCTGGGCCTCGTGATCGAAACCTCGCAAGGGCGCTACTTATTGCGGC
>JBCECD010000023.1:4947-11629 GCA_039206745.1 Bdellovibrio sp.
ACCTACCACCTGCTCGAGAGTGAGTTTAAAATTACCTGCTAGAACTAGAGAGTCTCTGATGATAATTCACATAAGCTTCCCAATTATCTCCAAAGGACTTGGACATTTCCTATATGCAAGGACGGCAGGTGCCTAAACCACAGATAAACTCACACATTGAGTTGTTTATCGGCTGCCATAATTTGTCCGTCCATGACACCTTTTTGTGGCAAAAATTCAAGCTCTTCAGGGTCATTTCAAATATATGCATCCCCAAGATTGGCCTACTTCTGGAATAGCTTATTTCGACCTTTACCCCAAGGAGCGTTTTCTCATGAGGATCGTTGTTGCTGGTTTCGCTATGCTGTTGTCTTCGCTGGCTCACTCTCAGGAGAATGGCGTGAGCTCCTCATCCTCCTACAGTTTTGGCGGGGCCTGCGCCTCTCAAGGGAGCTGGACTCAAGCCGCCCTATCAGTCACGCAAAATCTTCGCCGTGTGACTTTGCAACTTAAAAATGATCCCAACTGCCAAGCAATTGGACAAAGTGTGCAAACAGCATTGCAAAACCTCGAACAGGAAGTGCGCTCCTCTTCTGATTCCGATCGTCGCGCCCAAAGATTGGGACAAATTCCAGGAGAGATCAGCGCTCTTCGTTCTTTCTTGCAAGGCAGCTCACAACAGCAAGGCGATGTTCTGCGCCTGCTTATGGATCGCTCTATCGAGGGAGCCACTCTTTCAGCCCAAGTCGATGCGGAAAACCGCAGTGCCATTGCCGCCAGTCCGAATGCCAATGAGCAGATGGCAAAAGGACTGATGGATTTCGGCTCTCGTATTCAGCACAGCAGCCAAGTTGGTATCTCGTATTTAAATCAGATCGTCGACAGCATTCCTCAATTGGATCAGTGTCTGGTTGGCGATAACAAGATGATGATCGGAACTTATTTAACCGGCGCAGTTCAACTGGCAGCCTCATTCGTATCGAGCAATCAAGATGTCACCGGCAGCAAACTCGCCACGACTATTTCCAAGTTGACCAGCCTCTCGAGAGAGCAAAAATTCACAACTGTTTTACGCAAGCTCAATCAGCAGGAGTTCATGTCTTCCATGGCGTGCTTACTCGAAGTGACCAGTGAGTCTTACTGCCAGGCTCGGGAATCCATGGGTCTCTTTCAAAAAGGATTGGCCGATTTCAAAATCCAACAGGTCTCTGATAAAAATGGTGACACGAAAATATCCTCAAACAATCCATTTACAGGCTATTATATTTTAAATACCCACATCCCTAATATCACTCAATGGATGCAAAAAATCCAAATTGGTGTGGATCCTAAGTTGCCGACAGATGCCGTTTTTCAGAACAAAATCATGAACGAAGTGATGGAGTTTTACACAGGTGTTAAAACTTTACTGGGAGATTACAATACAGCTCTGATGACCATCAAGACCATGCCCTCTTTGGAGGCCAAGCAAAATGCTGTGTATAAACTTATCACACAAATTGCTGATGGAATGATGGATGGTCGTAATTTTAGAAGCAATGATAAGACGAATTTCTTTTTGCTGGGAAAAAATCCCCTACAAATTCCTTTCTTCCTTATCGGCATGCAGACCGTTCCTGATCAGGTATCAGGCGTGACTTTCCCGAAGCTGACTTATTCTGAGTGGCTGCAATTGCAGTTAAGTAAAAATGACCCTCTCTTCCGCGATCCTGTCGCATTGGCTGAAAACGTCGGGCGCAACATGCAAGATCTCATCAAAGAATCGAACATGGCCGCCATTAAATATTTCAATCAATGGTTTATCGTCGACAAAATGGCACTGATGAATGAGTCCCTGGTAGATATCAACTTCACCGTGAAAGACAGTCTTATTGCGGTGAACAACTACCTGACTGATTTCAAAGGTCGATTGATTCAATACAATGGTGATCAAGCCACTGTCTCTATTATTATCGACACTCAGTCTCGCATCAACAAAGTGCTCACTCAGTACGATCAACTCAGCATTGCGGGCAGCACCTTTTCCAAGAAAAAGAAAATTGATGAGGAAGACCTCGCAAGCATGGCTGAGGACTTTAATGATTCCATCAATCTCGTCTATGAACAGTTCAATGTAATGCTTTCCCGCTCGGGCTTTCTTGCCAATCGTCTTGTGAATTTTGTCTATCAGGATTACATCTTGTTGATCAAAAACAAAGTGGACTTCACTCCATATCAAAAGGATTTATTCATTGCGACCGGCATGGGCGCCTTTGATCGCATGATCCAAATCTACAACGGCAATCCCGCCACAGCTATGGAAGATATGAATATGGCCTTGCGGATTAATAAAGGCAATCTCGAGGCTTTGGATCTTCTTCTGCGTGACAGCTTAATTCCCCTCATCGTGGAACAGAAGCGCATTGCAGAGGGCAAAAGTTCCCACATCAGCGAGGTTCAAAGAGATTCACTCAAGCGCTTGGCACATGACACTCTCTTTGACAGCTCTCGCAGTGATAGTGAACAGCTCTTTCCACCCCTTCATCCTTTTGCTGTCTGGGTCGAGCTCCAAATACGCGCCGTCAAGCAATATTGGAATCATACAGACCGCTATCCGATGACCAATAAAACCGACGGTCTTCCTTACAGCCCACAGAGTGAGTTTGAAGACAGCACCGGACTGTATTCTCAGTTCTGCATCCAGGCCTTGGCTTTTTATAATCAAAGTTCGTTTAACAGTCTTTGCAAGGGTGCCATCCTAAAGAGCCCATTCCAAGGTGTGAGCGGATATGACATATCCTATGATCAAGTGCGCCTTACACACCTGAAGGACGACAAGATCTCTCCTCAACAGAGAATTTCTCTCAACCATTCAGACCGCATCTGCGCTTTCCGCGACTTCAATCGGAAAAATATGGTTCTATTTATGCAGATGGGTAAGCGATAAAGTCATATACAAGCTCCTGAATCCTGGTTACTCTTAACAGGATATCAGGGGGAATTGTGAATAAGGATATTCACCAACATCTTACATCAGCCATTACAACCATTATCAGCGAAACCAACGGAATTTCTTTATCCGATACGATGGACCTTTTGCTGTCATCTGATCTTTTTGTTCAGCAACCTGGAGCACAAAATCTGGTGGCTGAGTTTCGCGATCTTCTCAATCGCTTTCAAATCAATCAGATTCCCATCAATACACTTTTAACCCATCCGGTCTCTCAGGCTCTCTTCGAGTTCTTCCAGAACTTTCCACTGAAATACAATGAAGAGCATATTCACTTAACCGGCGCCATCACAGCAGACTTTATTTATCCTCGCTTAAAGCAACTGCTCGAAGGTCCCCACAAAAATATTTACGAGGAAAAGATTCGGGAAGTGTATGGCTCTGACGCCCTTCCCATCGAGTCCGTTGAAGATGTGGATCGCCTCATTCGCCTGCAGGAAAATGAAGGGTTTTCGCGCTATTTAAAAATTCTCTATCTTCCCAAATTGATTTTCATTTCTCGCGAAGCTCATGAAGAGGCCGCCTATCACATGGCTTACGAGTTGTATCACAAGTACAATGTGGGCCGTGTCCGTTTGAAGTTTTCTTTATCGCGCTCAACAGCCAGTTCTTCAGAACAGATTCCGGGCATTGATGATGTCACTTCAGAAGATGTTGTTTTAGGCCTTTATCAAGGCTTTCGCAAATTCCAGGAAAAAAATCCGCACTTTGACTTTATTCTTTCGCCCTCTTTCCGCAAAGAGGCCAATCATTTTGATGCGGATAAATTCGGCACACGCAAAGATCACTTCATGGAACAGATCAATGAGATCGTGCGCATGCTGGACAAATACCCTTTCCTCATTCGTCACATGACCGACGTGGACACCGTGGGCGATGAGCGAGAACTCTATCGCAAAGAACACTTCAATGAAATGCAGGCTGGCTTTCGCAAATTGCAATATCGCGGCTTTAAGATTCGCTCGCATCACGGCGAGACCTGGCACACTCTTAAAAAAGGGATCCAGGCCGTCGACAATGCCATGAACATCTGGCACATCGACACCTTAGAGCATGGAATTAGCCTGGGCATCAATCCCAATAAGTATTTTCATCGGATATATCAAGATTTGCATGGGAAAAATCAGCAGGGGCAGGCCATCACTTCCAAAGATCCCCTCTATCGGGAATTGATGGAGTTGGATTGGAATGGCAACAAAACTGTCCTGGAAAAACTGCTTCAAGGCACTCCTCTAAGTCCTGAAGAAGACATCCTGTTTGTCAAAGCGAAGTTCCACACCGCGCGCGAAGTGGAACACTATCAACACGATGTTCTCAACCGCATGTTACAAAAAGATGTGACTCTGGTCTCCCTGCCCTCTTCAAACAACAAACTCACGGGTAAATTTGAAGACTATAAGGATCACCCCTTTTCCTGGTGGGAGAAAAAAGGTGTTCAGCTGGGAGTGGGAACTGACAACTATGTCACTTTGAATACCAACTTTATCAATGAAATGCTGATTTTACTTTATACTGATGTCGTCAATTTAAAGATCACTAAATTATTGATGGTGACTACAGGAGAAACCCGACGCCCTTACATCAGTCACCTGTTATGGAAGATGAAAAAACAGCTCAGAAAGACAGATAAAAAATGAGTAAAAAAAATATTCTGAAGGATCTCTTTAGCAAGCAAATGTTTATCATCTTTCTGTTGGGCTTTGCCAGCGGCTTGCCCCTGCTCTTAACAGGTGGAACTCTGAAAACCTGGTTAGCGCGAGAGCATGTGGATATCAGCACCATTGGTTATTTCAGCTGGGTCGGGATGGCTTACTCTCTGAAGTTTTTGTGGTCGCCGTTACTGGATCGTTTCACTCTTTTCAAAATAGGACGTCGGCGCAGCTGGATGCTCGCCACTCAGATTCTTTTGATTGTAACGATTTATCTTTTAGGAACGATGAATCCCTTACAAAACCTGGGAACCATGGCCATGATGGCGGTTCTTATCGCTTTTTTCAGCGCCACCCAGGACATTGCTATTGATGCTTACCGAAGGGAGCTGCTCAGTAACGAAGAGCTCGGCTTGGGATCCTCCTTGGGAATTTACGGATATCGCATTGCCCTTTTACTTTCTGGAGGCGTGGGCATTGGTTTAGTGGGTTCAGAGATCTGGCCTCTCACCTGGGGACAGCTGTATTATCTGATGGCAGCCTGTATGATTGTCGGCGTGTTAACCACTTTATTTGCACCGGAACCCAAAGTCGATACGCCGCCACCTCGCACTTTACGGGATGCCATCGTGCATCCCTTTACTGAATTTCTTCATCGGCCTGGGGCTTGGTTTATTCTCTGTTTTGTATTCATGTTTAAGTTGGGAGATGCCTTATCCGGCGCTCTACTAAATCCTTTTTATGTCGAAGTTGGATTTACCAACACCGACATCGGAGTGATCGCCAAAACATTTGGATTGATTTCCAGTTTGGTAGGGTTGTTTTTTGGTGGTCTGATTATTTACTATATTGGCATTTATCGATCTCTCTGGATATTCGGTGTTCTGCAAGGACTGTCAACAGCCGCCTTTGCCCTGCTCACACACACCGGGCCTCAAACTTGGGCTCTGGCCTCGGTGGTGGTGTTTGAAGATATCAGCTCTGGAATGGGCTCTGCGGCTTTTGTCGCCTTCTTGGGAGCTTTAAGTAATAAAAAGTACACCGCCACTCAATATGCCATCCTTTCCAGTATTGCGACTCTAGGCCGCAATTTCTTTTCAGGCTTCACAGGTGATATGGTGAAGTATCTGGGATGGGATTGGTTCTTCTATGCCTGTGCCTTGATCGCCATTCCTGGTTTGATCATGCTGGTACGGATGAAGAAATATCACACGGATGCCACTTTGGCTTCCTAATGGCTTTTTAATCACGCAAAGAAAAATGCACATCCTGGCGATAGACACGATAGAGTGGAATAAAAACCGACATCATGGTCGCCAGCAAAGCAATCAACCATACTGGATAACTTTGCCATAGAGAGCTGCCGAGAACGTCCGCAGAGGGCAGCGAATCACCCAACCACTGCCGCACAAAGGGAAAAGCCAGAGCGTCGAAAACCAAGCCAACCAGGCAGGCCACTGCTCCCATCAAAAAGCCTTCCCACAAAAGCCATTTTGCCAAAGTTATTTTCTGATATCCAATCGCACGCAGAACTGCCAACTGCAAAGACATCGCTTCAAAACGGGTCACCAAAACAGAAGTGACTGTTAAGCCCCCCAAAACCAAAATCAACGCCGTCACAAAAAGTCCCAGATTTTGTCCCACACCCACCAGTTTTTCCAACTTCTCTTTTTCACGTGAAACCTGCACGGCCTGCCCCACCGTACGATCATTAATCAATGTCTGCAAATCGGAGAACCCCTGAGGATGAAGATAGACCAGAAAATAGTTGAGAACATTTCCGCCCCAAGTTGAAAGGCGCTGCGATGGGAGCTGCGAAAAAACCTGATAGGCTGTTTCGATATTAGTATAGGCCATACGATCCCAAGCCGAAGTGGTGGCTTGAAAAACTCCGACCACTTTCAAAGGAGTCACACCACTGGCAACAGGTTTTTCACCGACCCAGAGATGGGCGTTCACAGTATCGCCGACCTTGAGGTGTTGAGCGGTGGCAAACCCTGCCCCCAGGACAACTTCTCCTAATTTAGAAGCCCATCCGCCCTCGGCAAACTTTAAAGAGTCTTTC
>JBCECD010000023.1:11639-15154 GCA_039206745.1 Bdellovibrio sp.
CCACAGGTCTTTCCACAAAGGAAAAGTCCGTTGCCACAATCCGCAAATCCGCATAGCGAGCAAAATACAGAAAGGGAATCACCGAGCGAATATAAGAGGGCTTACTGTGTGAACCATCTTCAAAAAACACAGTCTGCTCCGCCTTTAAACTCTCATACAACTTATAAGGCAGATATCCCGGATAGTCTCCTTCACCATTTAAAGCGCCGAGCAGAATATCGAGACCTCCCGATTTCGCCCCTACTAGAGCGTCTCCTCCCCGAGCCAAGGTTTCAAAACGACTTTCAGCCAATTCATTCAAGCGCAGCAGAACACCACTGCATGCCACCGCCAAGGCGATAGAAATCAGGGCTATGACTGTGGAAACTTTTCTTCGCGATAAATTTAAAAAAGCCAGACGCAGAGGATTCATGACACCATCTCATCAAAACGAATGATTTTATCAAAGAATGGGGCAATTCGATGATCATGACTGACAACCAACAGGGTCTTGCCTTGAGCCTCTTCTTTGAGGGCCCTCATCACAAACTGCATATTGGTCTCATCCAAACTGGAAGTGGGTTCATCCGCCAGAATCACGGAAGCTTTCTGCGCCAGAACCCGGGCCACCGCCACTCGTTGCTGCTCACCCAAACTCATGTGCGAACATCTTTCTGCGGCTTTATGACTCATATTCACTCTTTGCAAAGCGGCCTGACCTTGCATTGCTGACAGTTCGACATTCTCCGCGGCTGTAAGATGATCCAAGATATTCAGCTTTTGAAAAATCACTCCGATATGATGACGCCGGAACTCACAACGCTCTGACTCTGTTAAGGTTCCCAAAACCTTTTCACCCATGCGCACTTCTCCCTCATCTGGTGAGTAGAGACCCGCAAGCATATGCAAGAATGTTGTTTTACCTGAGCCACTTTCACCTTGAATGAGAATATGACTTCCATAAGGAATCCGAAGTTGTTGCACTACAAAGAGTGTTTTTCCTTCAAGCAATCGCACTTTTACTTTATCAACATGAATGTCAAAAGAGTTCGGCATAGATTTGAGACTTCCATTATCCCTGAAAAAATGCAAGACTTCAGGGACCATTTCGAGGTGTTCATGGCGACAAAGAAAGTGATTATCGTAGGTGGTGGTTTTGCCGGCTTAAAAGCGGCTCGCGCTCTTGGAAATAAAAAAGATATTTCCGTCACTCTTGTTGATCGCCGCAACTATCATCTCTTTCAACCACTGCTGTATCAAGTTGCCACCGCAGGCCTGTCACCTGCTGAAATTTCCGCTCCGATTCGCGGTATTCTTTCCTCCTTTGAAAATGTCTCCGTCTTTCTCGATCATGTCGTCGGTGTGGATCTGCAAAAACGTCAGTTGCAAACTTCCTCGCAACAACTTGACTATGATTTTTTGATTTTAGCTTGCGGCGCTCAACACAGCTACTTTGCCCACCCTGAATGGGAAGACAATGCTCCAGGCTTAAAGACTCTCGAGCAAGCCACAGAAATCCGTCGTCGTCTGCTCATGGCTTTTGAAAAAGCTGAGATGGAAACCAATCCCGAGATGCAAAAACAGCACCTCACTTTTGTTATTGTTGGCGGCGGCCCCACGGGCGTTGAGCTAGCCGGCGCCATTGCTGAAATCAGCCGCCACACTCTCACTCAGGATTTTCGGCGCATTGATCCCTCTGGAACGCGAGTTCTTTTAATCGAGGCCGGCCCACGAGTCCTGGCAGCCTTTGACCCCGAGCTTTCCCGCAAAGCAGCCCGCAATCTCGAAGATCTGGGCGTGCAGATCTGGACTCACACTCGGGTCACAGATGTGCGAGCCAACTCAGTGGTTTTAGGGGAAGAGGTTGTGAAGGCCTCCACCATCTTATGGGCCGCCGGCGTGCAGCCTTCCAGTTTAAATAAAATGCTGAATGTACCCTTGGATAAAGCCGGGCGCGTGCTGATTGAGAAAGATCTCAGCCTCAAAGATCATCCTGAGGTTTTTGTTATCGGAGATCAGGCTTGCTTCTTACAAGACGATGGCACTCCTTTGCCGGGACTCGCTTCTGTGGCTATGCAACAGGGATTGCATGCGGCTCAAGTGATTCAGGAGACTCTTACAAGCAGCTCTCGCTCCTCTTTTCGTTATTTAGATAAAGGGCAGATGGCTACGATCGGGCGTCGCAAGGCTATTGCTCAAATTCATAATTTAAAATTCAGTGGCTTTTTTGCCTGGATTTTATGGTTGTTCATTCACGTTTATTATCTGATTGGTTTAAAAAATAAGTTTTTCGTGATCTGGCAGTGGGCCTATGCGTATTTCACCTTCAAACGGGGCGCTCGCCTGATCGTAGATAAGGAATGGCGCTCGCAAACCCCTATGAAATAGCACTCTTTTCTTGCTTTGCTGTGGCGCGACGTGCTAGTTTGGCTCTTCATTTAAGTTCCGTGTGGAGAGGTGGCCGAGTGGTTGAAGGCGCACGCCTGGAACGCGTGTGTAGGTCACAAGCCTACCGAGAGTTCGAATCTCTCTCTCTCCGCCATCTCAAGTCAGTAGTCAGCGACCAAAAGAATCTAAGTAATCGAAATCACAAATCAAAGGTTTCAACGAGTTAGCAAGGTCAGAGAAAGGTAGCGATCACGGACCATCACAGGAAATCACGGTTGTGATCTTACTAAAATCTTACTGAAGTCTTAGTCGAACGCAGCCTCTCACGAGCGTTCCGCATCCACTATTTCTTGTCGAAAGAGCCTCAAACACAATGGAGGTTCTTATGAATCTAATCGCACGAATCGCTTTAGGACTCGTAAAGCTCGCGTTAGTGGTCGGTGTTGCCGGAGGGCTAACCGACCTCACTCTTACTATGAGAGATGAAGCTGCAAAGGCCCACAAACAAGGACTCGTTAGCTTGAGACAACTCAACAAAGTCCTGATTGGCCCCTAGGTAAACCGCCCGACTCTGTAAGGGGTGATTTTTGAAATCACCCCGTCTTTTTAAAGAAGGGCAATCTATGAGTGAAAATCAAATGGTCTTGGAGCCACAGTCCAAGGTTTTTCTCTATCTTCGCGTATCCACAAGCGACCAAAATATCGAAAGTCAAAAATTCGCACTCCTCGACTACTGCACAAGGCAGGGACTCAATAACTACGAGATGTTCATCGACCACGGGATTTCAGGAGCGAAGGAAAGTCGTCCAGCTCTGAACGACATGATGGCGCGAGTGGAAAACAAAGAATGCTCGCAAGTGATCGTCTTTTCGTTTTCAAGGTTCGCTCGCAGCGTGAGTCACTTGCTCAAGGCACTCCAAAAATTTCGAGAGAAAAACGTCAGATTTGTATCGACAACAGAACAGCTCGATACAAATTCCCCTATGGGATTGGCACTCTTCACGATCCTCGGAGCCCTAGCGCAGATGGAGCGGGAAATTATCAGAAATCGTGTGATCGCGGGACTTCAGAATGCGAAAATGAAAGGAAAAAAGATCGGGCGCGAGCGTAAACGAAATGATGCCCTCATACACTCACTGTTATCTGCG
>JBCECD010000024.1:0-3845 GCA_039206745.1 Bdellovibrio sp.
ATCGAGGATCTGAATTACTGGTCCAGAGCCTTACCCCCGTTTAAAACGGGGAACCCATCTCAAATTGAGACGGACGACGTGCGATGGATCGACTGCGATTCTTAGAGGATCTGCTCTCTCCAGAATTCCGTCACTTCTTCTTTTTCATTTTCAAGCGCAAAGACTTTGTAAAGTCTCGAGCCTCTTGCTTGTCTTCATCGGAAATCAAATTGAATTCCTGATTTTTTAAAGCACCAATAAGACTGTAAGCATACAAGCTATGCAGGCACTTTTTATCGATAGAGACCAATTTCACCAAGGCCTTCTGCCAACCCATTTTAATAAACTGCTGAGGAGTCTTGATGCCGGCTCGAATGAAAAGATCTTGAGCGACCGGTCCCAGGTTTTTTAAATCGGAAATTTTTTTGGCTTGAGCTAAATGCTCTTCTGCAGGAATATCGGCAAACATTCGCGGGCGGCGTGTGTCGATTTTATCGAGATCTTTGGTGAGAACAGTTTTTTTCTCGCTCTTGAGCCGGCCTTTGTTTTTAGGTTTAGGGATCGTGCCCCAATAACTGGAAGGGCGTAGAGCCTCAACGAGAACTTCCCCAATCAGCTCCTCAAAGCCCTCGGTTTCAAGGGGAAGATAGAGCCATTTGGATAAAATCGGATGCGAAACTAAAAAAGAAAAGCGGGCTCGGGCTTTGGTTTGATACTCGTGATCCACGGGAAACATGCAGCCATTCCAAAGCTCGAAATCAAAATTTTCCCCTTTATAAGACTTGCTCCCGGGAGATTCGAAAAGAGCCATGACCATCTTCTCACCGATGTAATAAGCGAAGCCACCAAAAAGAGGGCGACGCTGAAATCTTCCCTCTGGAAGAAGATCTTCAATCCAAATAAGCTCTCGCGGAGATTTAGCCATGCTTTAAAAATACCCGATTCGCAAGGTAAGGTGTAGTGGTATTGTCTTGCATCAGCCCCGCTCAGCGGGGCCTTTCTGTTTGCGAGGATTTGAGGCCCAGTAAAAGATCAAAGTCTTCCTTCGTGAGCCCTGAGCCACCAGAGCCCGAGTTCACATCCGGATCTCTTTCTGTAGTTGAAAAGAGAGACTGGAACTTTTTATCTTTACGCTCTTTAAGAACCTCAATCTTTTCTTCGAGAGATTCATGCATGATGTAGCGGAAAACCTGTACTGCCTTGGTTTGTCCTAAGCGATGGGCGCGATCTGTGGCTTGATTCTCGACGGAGGGATTCCACCAGGGCTCGAGATGAAAGACATAGCTGGCTTTGGTGAGGTTGAGGCCCACTCCGCCAGTTTTTAATGTCATCAAGAGAACGCCGCCCGAGCTCAGGTTCTGAAAGTCACTGAGAATTTTCTGTCTTTGCTTTGTAGGAATGCCACCATGGAGAACAAAAACCGGAATATCTGCTTTGCGCAGCAACTCTGCCGTGTGCTCCAGCGTTTGTAAAAACTGAGTGAAGACCAAGGCGCTCTCTCCCGACTCGACAATCTCCTGCAAAGAATCCAAGAGAGTTTCCAGCTTTGGTGGTGTTTTCTCATAGCGCACATTGGGTAAAGCAGCTGGATCTGAACACGCCTGGCGCAATCGCAGCAGGGCGGTGAGCATTTGTAACTGCACGCTGGCTTCACCTTGTACAGCCATGGTTTCCTGCACTTTTTGATTATATGACAAGGCAATATCACGATAGATCTCACGCTGCCGATCTTCGAAGGCAATGCTGACTTTGGTCTCTTGCTTCTCCGGCAGTTGATCCAGAATCTCTTTTTTAGTTCGACGCAATAACAGAGGTTTGATCTTCAGCTTGAGGTCATCCATCTGCTCGCGAGTGACCATTTCCGTGTTCACAAATTGACGTCGGAAGTCTTCGATCTTACCTAAGCTGCCCGGAACCAGAAGATCAACGAGAGAGAAAAACTCGCCATAGTGATTTTCCATGGGCGTGCCGGTCAGGCAGATTTTAAACTGAGCCGCCAGAGAGCGGGCGGAACTGGTACGTTTGGTGGTGATATTTTTGAGATTTTGCGCCTCATCAAAGACCAGCACATGCCATTTGTACTGAGTGAAGAAGTCTTCATGCTCCATCAGGAGGCCATAAGTCACAATAACTGCTGTCTCTTCCTTGTGCTCAAGTTTGCGCCCGATTTTATCGCGGTCTCGGGCGGAGAAGACCGTCAATGGCAACTGCGGTGTGAACTTTTCCACTTCATATTGCCAGTTGAAAATCAGAGAAGAGGGAACCACGATCAGCACTTGGCCCATTTTCTTTTGTGTGCGCAAGGTTTCTAAAAAGCTCAATGTCTGAAGAGTTTTCCCCAATCCCATATCATCGGCCAACAGGGCTCCTAAATGCAGTTGATGCAAATTATGCAACCACTGCACTCCGGTCTTTTGATAAGGCTTCAATTCCGCGCGCACAGTCGCGGGCAATTGGTAATCCTCATTCGGCTGAGCGCCCAGATTGTCATAAAAAGCACAGAGTTTTTTCCACTCTTCATCGCCACGGATGCCCACACCTGAAGCCCGTAAAGCCAGTAGTTCCAAAGTCTGATGGCGGGGAAGATGATAAATACGATCATCCCCCTTTTTGCGCGAGCTTTCAGTTTTTCCCTGTTGCAATTTGCGCCAGAAATTTTCCAGGCGTCGTAGGGAAGGCATTTGCTTGACGGGAACGAGAAAGAGCTTCCCCTCATATTCGACCACGCCGCCCCCACCAAAACTCACAAAATTATCAGGGTTGACTTCCTCCCCGCGCAGGAAAAAGCGGGGGTTCAATTCAAACCAGTTAAAGTACTTCTGATCCGCATCACTGCGCAAAATAAAGTCGACCTGGAATTCCTCATCCCCCAGCTCCTGCAAAGCTTGATCTTTATAAAATATTTTAAAGCCATGGGGTAACAGAGCTTGCAGAGATTCCAAGGTCTCATGCAAGCCACCGCCACTCTTCGCTGAGGTCGGAGAGAGGTGATACAGGCCCTGCGCAATATGAGGGTCTTGGGGATCCATGTTGGTGATTCGCGCCAGCAGCCCCGTGCGCGATTTTTTGAAAGTCTCCCCTTGAGAGAGAAGAGCCTGTTGTCGGAGAATGGTGAAGATCAAACGGAATTCACGTTCGACCACGCCCTCCATGATCACCTCTCCTTGTTCTGAATAGAAAGATTCACTGGCAGAGAGGGATTTCAAAGTCATCTCAATAAAATTTTCAAAACAAGACAAGACAGATTTCGAGCATAATTCTGACAAGGGAAGGTCTTTGGCAAAAACAGACTCCGTTCCCGTTAACAGGAGAGTTTTAATTTTTTCCTGCAGGCTGGGAAGGATCTCTTCGCGGGTGACGACGGACTCATCTGTAAGATGACCTTCAAAATGAAAACTCAACACTTCCAGAAAAAGATATTGCAGAACTCCCAGATGTTTTAGGATTTTCAAATCCCAATCTCTTTTGGAGCGCGACCGGCTGGCAATCTCCCGCGCATCTGTCTTGAGCAACAATGGCAATCCCTGTGATAAGGTTTGCAAATACAGCATGGCCGTCGAGGTCCAGCCGCGACGCACGAGATTCTTCTGGCCGAAGACCCGGGCTTCATGTTGAAGAAAAAAATCTCCCGAGTCCTGTAGATGAATTTCAGTCAAACTTTGATGGCTCTCCAAAACCCGAGACTCACCTGAAACTTTCACCGGGATATTGCGGGTTCGCAGATAGCGCAAAAGATTTTTGAACTGATCACGCTCAAAGCATAAGGCCACCAACAAAGACAATGGCAGAAGAACAATCATATACTTAGAAAGCAAACCCAGTCCCAGCGCTACGCCGAAGGTGAATGCGCGCATTGCACTTGGACG
>JBCECD010000024.1:3855-14997 GCA_039206745.1 Bdellovibrio sp.
CATCAATGCTAGGCATTTCGCGCAGAGCAAGTTGCAGATCCTCAGAGTACAGGGACAACAATTCATGCAGTTGCGAAAACTCTTGCAGCCAGGGATGCACCAAGAGCACGCCAGCTGAAGTGTCGACGGCGAAGGATTCAAAGAAGGCCAACTGACTTTTGCGGAAGCTGATGAGTTTGAATTCACCGTGCAGTTCGCGCTTTTCTGTGAACTCCACACGCCAATCCACTTCTTGAGTGGGATCAAATTCAATCGACGACAACTTAAGCGCTTTGTGAGAGGCATTCTTGGACTGCAAAAAAACTTCTAACTTTTTTTGCCGATGTTGCGTGCTGATCTCTTCCAGTAAAGCCTGCATGATGTCGACCAGCTCCTGCAGCGGATAGCTGACAAAGGCGCGCTCGCGATCTTGCAAGAGAGGCCATTGTGCAAAAGCCGAGACGGGACGCTTCTCCTGAGGCAATAAATGACCCGGGACTTTGCGCTGGAGAGGGTGACGTAAAACATCCTTCGCACTCAATTGCATGCCATTGCTGAAGTTATAGCGAACCATATCGGCCATGCGATTCTGCCGATTCACCTCATGAAAAGAATTTTCTGAGTAAGCCACCATCTTTTTGCGAAAGATCTCTGGTAGATTCCACAGGCGAGGGGAGAGGAGCTCTTTAATGGATTTAGTGTCCGCACTTCGATATTTACTGAAGTCCTGGGGTAAAAGTGAGGACAGAGCAGGTCCTTTTAATAAAGCGGACTCATCCAGGACCAGGCTCACAGAATCCAGAGCCACGGAGGCGAACTCAGCAAAAGGCCCTTGCATTTCCTGAGAGTCGCGACGCATTTGAAAAGCTTTCAGATTCTCTGCGGCCTGGCGCAGGGCCTCGTGTGAAATGTCTTGCGGCTCGTAAGTTAAAGTCTGCCACAGTAAAACATAAGAAGCCCATTGGTAAGCGCAACTCTCTTCTGAGCAATGGGAACATTCAAAGCGCAGCGGTCCTTGCGGCTGCTCTTCTTTTATGCGGACAAGAACAGGAACCTGAGTCTTCTCACTTTGCCAGATAAACTCTATCCGCAAAAGGTCTTGGTGTGAAACACGCGCGCACTCGACAAAGCGATCCTCTTCAATGAGATGCAGACCTTCTTCATAAGAATCCTTTTCAGCCAGTAAAACTCTTTCACTGGGGTGACGAAGGTGAGTGATATTTTGCAATGTCAAAGGTCCTAAAAACACGCTTCATCCTTTATTATAAGAAGATTTTCGCGGCGATAAATCAGGATGGCATGAAATGTCCATCTTGTCATCAATCATTATTAGGAAAGTCAAAGTCTTGCTAAAAAGCGGTGGCGACACGTTAAGAATTTTTTATAAACAAGAGAATCATTTGTAATAAAAGAGGCTATTAAGAATACAAAGGCGACACCGATAAATTCTCACAGAATGTTGTAAATCTCTATTTATATAGGAGACTCATAAAATGAAGCGCTGGAGTTTGAATGCCAAGGTGGCATTTGTCATCGGGATTCTGGTGGTCAGCAGCTTAGTCATAGCGGCTATCGGAGTGAATAAGCTCAGTCAGATCAACGACTCTTTAACTCAAATCACGGAAGTGAATGCGGCCCGTGTGAATTACGATCACAAATTGAAAGAGCTGTTCCTGATTCAGGTTATCAATGAAAGAAACTTTGTCATGGAAACCCATGAGGAAGGGCGTAAAGCCATCGTTAGTAGGATGGCAGAACGGGCTCAACAGATCCGCGAAACCGTCGAGGCTCGCAAAAAGATCTCCAATGAAGCGGGTTTGCAGACCATGTCGGATTTTATGACCAGTTATGAAAACTGGCATCAGGTGAGTGATGAGATCCTTCGTCTGACAACGGAGGGAAATCTGCAAGAGGCCACGGATATCAGTATGGCCAAGGGCCGTAGTTTGCGCTTGGCTGTAGAGGATGTCATCGATAAAGCTATTGAGCGCAACAGACATATTATGGAAGACTCCACTCTCGAGGCGAAGACCTCTTATCAATCCGCTCGCTCCTTTATGTTCTTAGTTGTCGCGGTGTCAGTTTTGTTAGGGATTTCTCTGGCCTTTTTGATTATGCGCTCGGTGAGCAAGGCGATCAATGAAGTCATCTCTATTTTAACGGACAACTCTTCGATGGTGACAACGGCTTCGCATCAAATTGCTTCTGCTTCCGAGGAGCTTTCGCAGGCCTCTTCTGAACAAGCGGCTTCTTTAGAAGAAACCGTGGCGACTCTCGAGGAGTTGACCGCCATGGTGAAGTTGGGATCTGATAATGCGAAGGAGGCGGCAAAGCTGTCGGAGCAAACTCAATCCATCGCGGTTCGGGGTGAGCAGGAGATTCGTCATCTGGTCACTTATATGGAAAATATCTCTTCAGATTCAAAAAAGATCGAAGAGATCATCGGAGTGATTGATAGTATCGCCTTTCAAACCAATTTGCTTGCCCTCAATGCGGCGGTGGAAGCGGCTCGTGCAGGTGAGCAAGGAAAAGGTTTTGCTGTGGTGGCGGAAGCAGTTCGCAATCTGGCGCAACGAAGTTCTTCTGCGGCGAAGGATATTTCTGATTTGATTCGCGGGAGTGTTGAAAAAATTTCTATGGGCAGTCATCAGGCTGGCAAGAGCGGCGAGGTTTTAAGCGAGATCGTCGGTGCTGTGAAAAAAGTTTCTGATATCAATGCGGAAATGGCCGGAGCGAACCTGGAGCAGTCCAATGGTATCACGCAAATTGGCAAGGCCATGAATCAATTGGATCAAGTGACCCAGGTGAATGCGGCGACATCGGAGGAGACGGCGGCGTCGGCTCAAGAGTTGTCGGCTCAGGCAAGTCAACTGACTCAAGTTGTGGAGGTTTTGGTTACGACAATCCGTGGGGGATCGGCGAAACCCGCCTCGACAGAAGCTGCGGATTATGAAAGTAAAGGGGCTCAGATTTTGTCCATGAAGACTCGCAAAAAAGAGTCCTCGTCACAAGCGGCTGTGGAGACATACGGTCAGGTTGGGACAACGGCGGGATTTTAAGAAATCCCTTCATGGGCGGAGTCTTCCGTGATATGCAAGGCCCATGAAAATAACAGATCTCGATTTTGTTTATCCTGAGGCGCTTATTGCTACGGCCCCGCAACGTCCTTCCCGTGTTATGTGGGTGGATGCGGGGGCGACGAGTCCTCAGGAAATTTCTTTTCACGACCTGCTCAAACGAATTCCTGCCGGTGATGTCCTGGTGGTCAATAACACCCAAGTCCTCAAGCGCCGTGTATTCAGTGACAATCTCGAAATTCTTTTCCTCAAGCAGCTTAATGCGACTGAGTGGGAAGTTTTATTTCCTTCGAAAAAATTCAAGATCGGCGAGCAGATTCCTCTGCCTGAGGGCATGACGATGACCTTGCTGCAAAAGGGCCGACCACAAAAAGTCGCACTTAGTAAGGAAGTCTCTGAGGCCTATTTTCAAAAAGTGGCGGAGTTGCCTTTGCCTCCGTATATTCAGAAGGCGCGTGAGCAAAGACATACGGTGCAAGAGGATGAGTCTTGGTATCAAACAGCTTGGGCGAAGGAGCCGGGCAGTTTTGCCGCCCCCACTGCCAGCCTGCATTTTTCGGGACAAGACTTGCAGAGTCTTCGTGCGAAAGGCGTCGATATTCAAGAGATCACTTTGCATGTGGGATTGGGAACTTTTTTACCGGTGACTGCGGAAGATCTGAACGATCACGACATGCATGAAGAATATGTGGAGATCAGCTCTGACTGTTATCGCGCCTTGCAGGCCGCGCGGGAGCGTGGGGCTGAGGTGTGGGCTTTGGGCACCACTGCTGCGCGAACTTTAGAGAGTTTGGATTGTGGTTTGCTTCATGGGGATTCCGAGCGCGGTTTTCAAGGTCTGACCAAACTATTGATTCAGCCAGGCTATCAATTTAAACGTGTCGACCGTCTTTTAACCAATTTTCATCAGCCTCAGTCGACTTTGCTGGCTTTGGTGTCGGCATTTTCTTCCTTAGAGAGAGTTAAAGCTTGCTATCAATGGGCGATTGAGAGAGAGTTCCGGCTCTTTTCCTATGGAGATTTGACATGTTGGACGAAAGCAGAATGACCATGAGTAGCGGTGATTTCAAAGTTCATAAGACCGAGGGCAACGCTCGTCGGGGAACTCTTATGACAGCCCATGGCCCTGTGCAAACTCCGGTCTTTATGGCTGTTGGGACGAAAGCGACAGTGAAGGCCATGACTCCTGAAGAGCTTAAGGAGTGCGGCACTCAAGTGGTCCTAGGCAACACCTATCATTTGCATTTGCGTCCTGGAGAAAAGACCATTGCTAAAATGGGAGGTCTGCATAAGTTCATGAACTGGCAGGGACCTATTTTGACCGACTCGGGAGGCTTTCAGGTTTTCTCTTTGTCACAACTGCGAAACATGTCGGAAGAGGGTGTGGAGTTTCGTTCGCACTTGGATGGGGCGAAACACTTTATCTCTCCCGAAAAGAGCATGGAGATTCAGATGGATCTGGGCTCTGATATCATCATGGCCTTCGACGAGTGTCTGCAATATCCTGCCACGGATGAAGAAATTGAAAAGTCCATGGCTTTGACCTATCGTTGGTTGTTGCGCTCCAAAGCGGCGATGACTCGCAAAGAAAGTTTGCTATTTGGAATTGTGCAAGGTGGTTTGAGTTTAGAACACCGCCTGAAAAGTATGGAGCAGATCTGCTCTGTGGATCTGCCGGGTTATGCCCTGGGTGGTTTCAGCGTCGGAGAGCCTATTCACTTGATGCACGAGTTGCTGCCTCATGTGGCACCGCGAATGCCGGCAAATAAACCGCGCTATTTGATGGGAGTGGGAACGCCGACAGATCTGATTATTGCTATAGATTCAGGCATTGATATGTTTGATTGCGTCATGCCTACGCGAGTGGCGCGCCATGGAACGATTTACACCTGGCAGGGAAAGGTGAGCATCAAGCGCAGTGAATACCGCGAAGATCCATCGCCACTTGATCCGGAATGCGATTGTTATACATGCAGCAATTATAGCAAGGCCTATTTGCGCCATCTCTTCTTGAGCGGAGAGATTTTAGGTTCGCGATTGAACACCATTCATAACATTTATTTCTACATGAAATTGATGGAGCGCTCACGCAAAGCGATTGAAGAAGGTCGTTGGGCGGAGTTCCGCGATGATTGTCTGACGCGTTTTGTAAAGAAGGGCGGATAAGGACAATCTGTCTGCGCACAAGAGTTAACTATTGATTCTTCCTTCGATTAATGCTGAATTTTAACGTCAGCTAAAAAAGTTTGGAGGAATCATGTTATTTGGACTTCTTGTATCGACAGCGCACGCACAAACGGCACCTGGTGGGCAACCCTCCGCCTTTGAAATGTTTGTGCCTTTTATCTTTATCTTCGTTATTTTCTATTTTCTGATCATTCGTCCCCAAGCGAAGCGTCAAAAAGAGCATCAAAAGTTTTTAGCTGAAGTAAAGCGCGGTGATGAAGTGATCACTTCATCAGGTATTTTGGGCCGAGTTGAAGGTATCACGGATCAATTTGTGACTTTGGAAATCTCTGACGGCGTGAAGGTGAAAATGCTGCGCAGTCAGATCGCAACATCTCAGAAAGCAGCAACAGAGGAAAAGAAATAATGGACGGACTTCGTTGGAGATCAGTTTTGGCTATTCTCGGTTTGGCGACGGCTTTGGTTTGGGTTTTGCCCAATATTCCACAGATCGGAGCCTTGTCATGGTGGCCGTCTAAGCAAAAGATTAATTACGGTTTGGACATCCAAGGTGGTTTGCACCTGGTGATGGGCGCCGATGTCGACGGCGTTGTGCGCGAGAGCACGACACGTGTGATTGCTGCAATCAAAGCGGAATTGGAAAAAGAACAGATTGCCGGCTTGGATGTGAAGTCCGATAAGCCTGAGCAAGGAGAATTGGCTGTTCATTTCTCAAATCCTGATAATAAAGCAAAGGTTCAGAAGTTTTTATCTGATAAATACGGTACAGTCCTGCAAGAGCTGAACTCAACAGCCAACTCTGTGACTCTGCGCTACTTTGATGCGTATTTGAATGAGTATAAAAATCGCGTGATCCAGCAGGCGATTGAAACCATCCGCAATCGTATCGATGAATTCGGTGTGGCGGAACCTTCGATCTCTCAACAGGGTACGAACCGCATCTTGGTTCAATTACCAGGTATGGCGGATGCGGAAAAAGCGAAGGCTTTGATCAACACCACGGCAAAATTGGATTTCATGATTGTCTCCACCGAGATGGATATGGCAAGCGTGCAAAAGTTGGTTGCTGAGGCTGAGAAAGCAGGCAATTACTCCATGGAAACTCTGAAGTACTCAGATTACGTGGCTCGTTTGAATGCGGACTTAAAAGGGAAAATCCCAGAGAAGAGCGTTGTATACTTTGAAAAGTCTTCCAATGCGACTTCGATTGAAGCGGGGGCTATTCCTTTCCTTCTGCGCACAGATACAGATCTGGGTGGCGGCGCTTTGGATGATGCCTTTGTTGGTTACGATCAATATGGATCTCCGCAGGTGTCTTTGCACTTCAATGCGGCAGGGGCTGCGAAGTTTGCGGACTTGACCGGATCGAACGTGAATAAGCAGATGGCGATTGTTTTGGATAAAGTTGTGAAATCAGCACCCAATATCCAGCAACGTATTTCTGGTGGACAGGCCTCGATCACTTTGGGTGGCGGTCGCGATCGCAACCGGATGATGGATGAAGCCAAGATGATTTCCACTTCTCTGCGCGCGGGGGCTTTGCCTGCTTCTTTGGAGCAATTGGAAGAGCGTCGTGTTGGTCCTAGCTTGGGAGCGGACTCCATCAACAGCGCAAAGATGGCCTCTTATGTCGGGGCTTTGCTGATCGTGATCTTCATGCTGGTTTATTATAAAGCCATGGGATTGATTGCGAATCTATCTTTGGCTGTGAATATTCTCTGCCTTTTTGCTCTGTTGACGACTTTGGGTGCGACTTTGACTTTGCCTGGGATTGCGGCGGTGGCACTGACGGTGGCCTTTGCCATTGACGCCAACGTATTGATCAATGAGCGGATCAAGGATGAGCTGAAAATGGGTCACAGCTTCCAGATTGCGGTGAAAGAAGGATACAATCGCGCGATGTCTGCGGTTGTGGATGCCAACTTGACAACAGCTTTGACAGCTTTGGTTTTGATGTACTTCGGAACAGGTCCAGTGCGTGGATTTGCGGTGAACCTTTTGATTGGTGTGTTCACAACAATGTTTGCCAACGTCTTTGTGTCAAAAGTGATCGTGGATACATTGATGCATAAATTTAACGTTAAAAAGTTGTCGATTTAGGTTGGATGTAAAATGACTACACAGAATATTAAAGAATCAGCAGGCCGTTTTGATTTCGTGGGAAAGGCAGGGCTTTTCGCTATCATCTCATTGGTGTTGACTGTGATCGCTCTGGCTTATTTGGGTGTGAAGGGTTTGAACTACGGTATTGATTTCAAGGGTGGAACTGAGTTCCAGGTGAAATTCGATAAAGGTGTCGGCATCGATCAGTTGCGAAAATCCGTTGAGGATCTCAAGCTGGGTGAAGTCGGCGTTCAATCTTTCGGTGAGGAGAGCGAGTTTATCATTCGCTTCCAAGGTCGCGAGGGAAAATCAGACAAAGAGACCAATGAGATTTTGAACGAGGATATTGCTAAGATCCGTACGGAGATCAATACAAAGTTTGCGGAGTTTCATCCTGACATTCGTCGTATTGATACAGTGGGGCCTCAAGTCGGTGCCGAGTTGAAGCGCAATGGTTTTTTGGCTATTTTCTATAGTTTGCTTGTGATATTGATTTATATTGCGATTCGCTTTGACTATAAATATGCTCCGGGCGCCGTGTTCTGCTTGGCCCATGATGCGATTTTGACTTTGACTGTTTACACTTTGTTAGACAAAGAGATCAATATTGCGATCATCGCTGCGGTTTTGACTTTGATCAGTTATTCCCTGAATGACACTATTGTCGTCTTTGACCGTATTCGTGAGACAGAGAAGATGTCCTTTGAAAAGGGCTACAACTTCATTGTCAACCGTGCGATCAATGACACTTTGAAGAGAACTTTGATCACTTCGATCACGACGTGCGTTTCAGCTCTGTGCCTGTTCTTGTTGGCGGGCGGGGTTGTGGCGGACATCTCTTTGGTGGTCTTTATCGGTGTCGTATACGGTACTTACTCCAGTATCTATGTGGCCGCTCCAACCTTGATGATGATGGAGCGTCTTATGGAGAAGAAAAAGGTCTAGATGAGTCCTCTATGGAAGCCGCGTGAATTTCAGTCAGAAGTGCTGACTCCCGCTCATGTTGAGGGGACGTGGCCTCCTCTGATTGGCAAGATACTCGCGGCGCGAGGATTTGAATCCCAGGAATCTGTCGATAAGTTGCTTTTTCCAAAGCTTGCGGAATTGCAAGACCCTTTAAAGATGAAGGGCATGGCGCAAGCTTTGGAGCGTCTCGGGCAGGCTTATTTAAATAAAGAAAAAATTTGTATCTATGCGGACTTTGATCTCGATGGAACTTCGGGTCTGGCTCTTCTGAAGACGGGGATGCTGGCTTTGGGATTTCCCGAGGTTTTGCATTATCAGCCCAAGCGCCTTTCTGAAGGTTATGGCTTTCACGTCGCGGCAGTGGAAGAGCTGCAACGCCAAGGCGTGAGTTTGATTCTCACGGTGGACGTTGGCATCACGGCTCACGCGGCAGTAGAGAAAGCACGTGAGTTGGGTGTGGATGTGATTCTCACAGATCATCATCTTCCTGCTGAAACGATTCCGCCTGCTTTTGTCGTGATCAATCCCAATCAAGGAGATTGTCCCTCTGAATTAGGCTATCTCTGTGGTGCAGGTGTGGCTTTTTATCTCTTGCGAGCCTTAAAGCGTTACTTTCATGATCATGCTGAATTGCCTTCGAGCTCTTGGGATCTGAAAGAAGTTTTGGATTATTTTACTATTGGAACTTTGACTGACATGGTGCCTCTGGTGGAGGACAATCGCGTATTGGTAAAACATGGATTGGTGAGATTGGCTGAGACTTCACGGGCGGGCCTGCGGGCTTTGTTGGAGGAGCTCAGTTTATTGGATCGGCCTTTGACCAGTCAGGATGTTGCCATTCGTTTTGCTCCAAAGCTCAATGCTCTGTCGCGTATGGAGTCGGGTGTGCTGCCGATTAATATCTTTCTTTTAGAGGATGCCAACCAGGCGCGAATGATGGTGCGCGAAGTGATGAAGAACAACTCCACGCGGGTGCAGTTGCAAAATGATGCTGAAGTTGAGGCGCAGAGTTTATTGAAAGACTGGCCACATCGAGATTTTGTTTTTGTGGCCTCTAAAAGTTTTCATCGTGGCGTGGTCGGCCTGATTGCGACCAAGCTCACTCAAGTTTATAATAAACCTGCTTTTGTCGGCTCAGTGGGCGACGATGGAATGATTGTCGGCAGTGCACGCTTGCCTGCGGGACAAGAGGCTTGTTTGGTGGTGGCGATGTCTTCGGCTCAGGATTTACTCAGCCGTTTTGGCGGACATTCGGCGGCAGCGGGTTTTGAGATTGCAGAAACCAGAGTGAATTCTTTTGTTGGGACTTTGGCGAGTCATTTTGCAGATCTGCGGGAGCAGCCAAAGCCTGTGGAAATTCTCTATGATGTGCAGGCCCCTTTGTCAGAAGTCACAACCAGCTTGATGAAATGGTATGACTTCGTCGGGCCTTTTGGCGCGGGTTTTGCAATTCCGTTGATTCATTTTTCTAAAGTGACAGTGCTTTCCAAGCGCGAGCTCAAAGGCGGTCATTTGCGTTTGAAGATTGCGGACTCTGAAGACGGACAAAATTCCCTCGAAGCTTTGTTATTCACCCCAACGCCTCGGCAAGTGGAAGTTTTGCAGGAGGTTCCAGGATTTTATGATATCCTGGGAGAGCTGCAATGGAACTATTATGCCGGTCAAAAGACTGTGCAGATTTTAATCCGGGATTTGAAGGCGGTTTTATGAAACATAAAAAGAAGGTGGTGATTCTTCTTTCCGCGGGTTTGGATTCAACGGTCAATGCCTTTGAAGCCATCAAACATCATCACGAAGTGGTTTTAGCTTTGACGTTTGACTATGGCCAGCGTGCAGCGGTTAAGGAAATTGAATCAGCTGCCAGGATTGCCGCTTACTTGAAGATCCCCCACAAAGTGATTGAGTTGCCTTGGTTTAAGGATTTTAATCAGTCCTCTTTGTTGCAGGAAGATCAGAAGATTCCCACTGGCAAAGAAGTTGAGATCGACAATCTTGCGGTTTCAGAACAAACAGCGCGTTCAGTGTGGGTGCCCAATCGCAATGGGATTTTTTTGAACATTGCTGCGGCCTATGCAGAGTCCCTGGGGGCTGATACGGTGATTCCCGGTTTTAATGCGGAGGAGGCTGCGACTTTTCCTGACAATTCCCGTGATTATTTAGAGCAGGCCACCAAGGCGATGTTCTACTCCACTTCCAATCATGTGAAGGTGGGATGTTATACAGCTCACTTGAAAAAAAATGATATGGTCTTGTTGGGACAAGGCTTAGGCATTCCCTGGAAAATGATCTGGCCTTGTTATTTTGCCGGGGACCAGTGGTGTGGGCAGTGCGAATCTTGTCAGCGCTCTAAGCGGGCCTTCAAGGCTGCAGGCCTCAACACTCAATCCCTTTTCAAGGAGTAGAGCATGCAAAGTCATTTTATTGAAAAATCTTTTGCCTATGACGGCACTCAGTTGCGTTCTTTATATGGCTATTTGGAACATGGGGTTTTAGGACCTTCGATTCTTGCCTGGCGAGGTCCTTGTGCGATTCCCTTCACCCACATGGTGGACGGGGAGGATCTCTTGGCCCAAGCGGTGATTCAAAGTGAAGAGATGCTGCATTTTATTATTGAGGTTTTTGATCGGGATTTATTTTCCGGTGTGCTACTGCAAAGACTTTTTGCCTCTATTTGCCGGGATTATCTTCAGGCTCAAGCGACTTCGGTCTTGAAGACGGCTTCTTTAGTGCGAGAAGGAGATGATCTTTATTGGGAGGATCGCAAGCTCAGTATCAGTATCGCAACAAAATCTCCGGTATCAGTGATGGTGCACTTTGCAATGAATATCAC